>JAJTHR010000295.1 GCA_021298935.1 Parachlamydia sp.
ATGCAATTGCTGTATCCTCATTACCCTGAGCTCCTTGAACAATAAGCGATGGAGCATCTGCTACTGCATCTACTTGGACAGTAAGAGTACTTTGAAGGAAGTTTGTATTGTTATTGCTTGATTCTGTGGCAGTAGCTTTCACTGTTAAAGTAAAGTCAGCATCACTATTAAGTGCTGGTGTGATAGTTAGACCAGTTAATTGAGCTGATGTTAATCTCCAGTGGCCGCTTCCCATATCTGTACCAGCTGAAAGCATTGCACCTGCTGGGACCCCTGAGATATCTATTATCAAGCTTTCTGATCCATCAATGTCTCCTAAAGACGAAGAGATGTCTAAAGCGATCGCTGTATCCTCATTACCCTGAGCTGCTTGAACAATTAATGAAGGTGCATCTGCTACAGCATTTACTTGAACAACAAGGGTACTTTGCAAGAAGTTTGCATCGTTATTGCTTGATTCTGTCGCAGTGGCTTTGACTGTTAAGGTAAAGTCAGCATCGCTATTAAGCGGTGGTGTGATGGTAAGTCCGACTAGCTGAGCTGAGCTCAAGCTCCAGTGACCTCCACCCATATTGGTTCCAGCAGAAAGGGCTGCGCCTACTGGGACACCTGTGATGTCTATTATCAAGCTTTCTGATCCATCAATGTCGCCTAAAGCTGAAGAGATGTCTAATGCTATCGCTATATCTTCGTTACCGTTTGCTGCTTGTACGAATAAACTTGGTGCATCTGCCACTGCATTTACCTGTACAAATAAAGGTTGGGTTATTGAATTCGTTGATCCATTTGATGATTCAGTGGCTGTTGCTGTTACACTTAACGTAAAGTCAGCATCGCTATTGAGAGGAGGTGTAATGGTCAATCCGCTTAATTGCGCGGGATTTAAGCGCCATTGCCCCCCTCCTAAGTTGGTGCCGGCAGAAAGAAATGCACCTACAGGGACATTTATGATATCTATGACTAATGTTTCTGAACCATCTGTGTCAGTAAGGGAAGAGTTAATATTAATCGCAATTGCTGCATCTTCATATCCAATACCAGCTGTAGTGGATAAGACAGGGAGAGAAGCAATTATATCACCACTTGGCAAAATGCCTTGTGAAAATTCGGAAGTACTTCCGGATGCATTCGTTGCAGTTGCAGTCAGAATATAGGTGGGTTGAAGGGTTGTAAGAGGGGTAAATGTAAAAGAAAAACCAGTATTTACAGATTCATTTGTAACTGTTAGTGTTCTGCTGCCCAAGTAAAATTGCCCTTCTCCATAACCTGAAGCGTCGCCGCTACTGCTGGCAAAAAACTCAATTGTGTAGGTTCCGGGCTGTGCATTGAAACTTCCGTTGATAACTACTTGCTGACCATCATAGGAGGCATTAGAAAGAACGGGGAAATTTTGAAGATCATTGGCATCCTCATCTCCATCTCCAAAATCATTTATTGTCACACCAGTTGTACTTCCAAGATCTATTCCAAGATTATCATTGCCGAAGATTAGATTACTTCTGATTAGATTTCTTGTCCCTGAAATGACTTGAACGCCTATCCCGTTCCCTAAAGGAATTTCTCCTGATACATCCACTCCAATTTTATTTCCTTGAATGGTGTTAACACTACTAAGAACGAGTTGAACTCCAGCCAGGCTGTTGCCAGAAATAAGATTGCTCTCCCCTGTATTAAGGCCGCCGATCATATTGCCAGTCGCCCCTGTTAGAAAAACACCGTAGTTATTTCCCCTTTTGACTGTTCCGGTAATATCCAATCCAATAGTATTTCCAAAAACCTGATTATTTGTGCCACTTATGTTAATCCCATTTGTGTCATTTCCAGAAATAATGTTGCCCTCACCTGCCGCAACTCCACCAATGATATTGCTTGAACTATTAGTGATAATAATGCCGGTTGTTGAATTCCCAAGATCGATTGCTCCGGTTTCATCTAAACCAATAATATTTCCTAGAATTCGGTTGGATGATCCATCTAATATAGTAATCCCGCTTGTATTATTTCCTGAAATGATATTTCGTTCAGCGAGAGAAGGACCACCGATGATATTACTGCTTGAAGATGAAAATAAGGCAATACCAGCAGATGAATTCCCTAAATCAATACTACCCGTAATATCTAAACCTATAATATTGCCTTTAATAATGTTATTCGAAGAAGAAGTTAGAGTTATCCCGTTACTACTATTTCCAGAAATAATATTTCTGTCTTCATAAGCACTACCTCCAATAACATTATTATTGGAAGAGGTCATTGCAATTCCTGAATTCCCTCCCAGATCAGTATTCCCTAGTGCATTTAAGCCTATAATATTGCCCGAGATCATGTTCCCATTACTTCCAGTGCTTATCGAAATTCCGTTTAGGAAAGAACTAATAGCTAAACCGCGTATTACACTTCCCGAGCTGCCAGAGGCTAATGTAAGACCATTAACAGTAGAATATCCTCTTAATTCAACTAAAATGCGTGCATCACTTGAAGCTGTGGCAACAGAGGATCCTATTTGAGTATACCCATTAATAATAACCTGATCAGAAATAGAGGGTAGAGCTGTCGACGCATTGATAATATATCCATTTTGTCCCCCATTAGAAAAATCTGCGACCCCCGAAATATTAAACAGAATATAATCAAGACCGGATGAGGCATTAGCATCAGTGATCGCTTGCCTTAAGGAACCTGCCCCTGAATTGGCTTTATTTGTTACGTAATATGTTGTGTAAGGTTTAATTTCAACGGCAAGGGTTGTAACAGTGAAAGAAGTGCTTCCCCCTGTTTCAGTGGCAATTGCTTTAACAGTAAGATTAAAATCAGAGCTGCTATTTAAGGGAGGAGTGACTTTTAATCCGGTCAATTGACTAGTTGTCAAGGACCAAATTCCACTTCCAAGATTTGTTCCGGCAGAAAGAGTGGCTCCAGCTGGAACATTGCTAATTTCATATGTTAAAGTCTCCGATCCATCTGTATCAAATAATGCACCTCCAAGAGCTAATGGAATGGCTGTATTCACTCGCCCTTGTGCGACAAAGGTTGTAAGAGTGGGTGCATCAGCAACTCCAACCAATGTGAACTGCGTTGTTTGGCTGGTTGTATTTGTATTGCCATTGCTAGCTGTTGCTGTAGCAATCACACTTACTGCCAGATTGCCTGAAAAGTTTAAAGGAGGTGTCAATGTGACACTCCAACGGTCATTTCCTAAATAGACTGGCGCGGAAGCTGTGGCCCCTGCTGGAACTGAAACACTAAAACTTAATGTTTCTGTTGGATTTGCTACCGCATTGATGATGAATGAAAACGTTGAATCTTCATTGACTGTAGGATTAGATACTTCTAAATTTAAGAAAGGAGCTGCAGGAGGATTCACGCGCACTAATAAATCTCTCGCAGTTGAGCGAGTATCCCCGCTTGAAATTTCGGTGGAAGTCGCTGTAACGGTCAAAGTAAAATTCGCTCCGCTTTGTGGGAAAATGGTTAATCCCGCCAGTTGGGCTGGGGTTAAACGCCAATTGCCACCTCCTAAGTTAGTTCCGCTTGAAAGAGTGGCATCTAATGGAACATTTGTGATGTCAATCATTAAATTCTCAGACCCGTCTAAGTCAGTCAAGGAAGCGCTAATGGCTAATGGGATGGCTGTATCCTCAGCTCCTTGAGCCGTAGTAGTCGTTAAGCTAGGTGCTGAAGCAGTGTAATCGCCGAGCATTGCTAAAGAAAATTCTGAGGTGTTATTTAATCCATCTCGAGATGTCGCAGTAAAAACATACGAGGAAAGTGGCGTCACCAAAGGGGTAAAGGCAAAAGAAAAAGGAGTTTGAGCTGAACTACTCGCCACGGTTACACTTCCAGAGCCCAAATAAAATTGTCCTGATCCATAACCGCTTGAGTGAGCGGTGGTGCTTGCAAAAAATTCGATTGTATAGGTGCCAGGCTGGGTATTTAAAGTGCCTGTTACAAATAGCTGACCCTGGTAATAAACCACACCTAATAGGACAGGGAAGTTCAGCAAGGTGTTGGCTCCTATATCCGAATCCCCTAAATCATTTAAATTGACGCCTGAGCCACCAAGATCTATCCCTAAGCCACTGCCGCCTAAAATTCTATTTTGGGAAATGAGATTTGTAATCCCCGATACAAAAATTCCCTGACGATTTAAAATAGGTGTAGTGCCGGTATAATCCATTCCAATGATATTTCCAATTGCTGAATTTCCAGATCCGGTAAACCCGATTCCCCAATTGACATTACCGGAAATCACATTTCCCTCACCTGGGTTTGCCCCTCCTATAATATTATTTGTGGTGTTTATATAGACACCATAAGAATTTCCTATACCAATGGTTCCTGCTTGGTTTAGACCAATGTAATTACCCTGGACGAGGTTGCCCGTTCCGCTACCTAATTCAATACCATCTTCATTATTGCCTGAAATGATGTTTCTAAAATTTGAGGTATTTCCTCCAATCGTATTATTACTTGATGTACTACTTAAATTAATCCCATCTGAAGTATTACCTAAATCAATAGTGCCGGTAATATCCAGCCCAATGATATTGCCATTAATAGTATTGCTCGATGCTCCCGCTAAAGAGATTCCATGCAAGTCATTGCCTGAGATAATATTTCGATCAGAGACTAAGGGTCCTCCAATCATATTGGCGGACGATGAAATGGATATTCCTGAACTTGAATTTCCTACATCTGCCGTTCCCATTGCATTCAAGCCAATAATATTTCCCGCAATTTTATTTGTAGTACTGCCACTGGCAATTGATATCCCTTGAGTAAAGGAATTAATTGACAGACCGCGAATTTCGCTTCCGGTACTTCCAGAAGCTAGCGTCAAGCCGACAAACCCGCGATTTCCTTTTAACTCTACAAGGATACGCGCATCACTGTTAGCAGTGGCAGCTGCAGAGCCCGGTTGAGAATAGGCATCAATAATAACCCGGCTTGTAATAGAGGGTAGTGTACTTAAAGGGGAAATAATATAGCCGCTTTGTCCTCCATTGGTAAAATTAGACGTCTCCAAAATATTAAACAGAATATAATCAAGGCCGAATGAGGCATTTGCATCAGTGATCGCTTGCCTTAAGGAACCTGCCCCTGAATTAGCCGTATTTGTCACGTAAAAGGAAGTATATGATTTCATCTCTACAACAATATTTTGCATGGCAAATGCATAGCTTCCACTTATTGATTCTGTTGCAATAGCAGTGACAGACAATACAAAATCTGTGCTGCTATTCAAAGGAGGGGTAATTTTTAATCCTGGCAACTGACTAGCAGTTAAAGACCAAACCCCATTTCCAAGATCAGTTCCGGCTGACAATGTGGCGCCTATGGGAACATTACCAATTTGTACTGTTAAAACCTCCGATCCATCAATATCAGTCAAAAGAGAAGAAATGGCTAAAGGAATGGCAGTGTTAACTCTTCCTTGGGCTTTAGATGTTGCAAGCACAGGAGTGTCAGCCACTCCATCAAAAGTGAAGAAGGTGGTCTGGCTAGTTGTAGATAAATTTCCATTGCTTTGAGTCACCATGGCATTGACTGTGACCCCCAAGACTCCAGAAAAATTTAGAGCCGGAGTGATAGTCACGCTCCAACGGTCGTTGCCTAAATAGATGGGGGTTGAAGCCGCAGCACCGGCTGGCACTGTCACACTAAGGCTTAAGGTATCGGAAGAATTCGCTGTCGCATTAATGACAAAAGTGAGACTTGAATCTTCATTTTCAACGGCATTTGGAATTTCTAAATTTAAGAAAGGAGCTGCAGGAGGATTCACGCGCACTAATAAATCTCTCGCAGTTGAGCGAGTATCCCCGCTTGAAATTTCGGTGGAAGTCGCTGTAACG
>JAJTHR010000148.1 GCA_021298935.1 Parachlamydia sp.
TAGCCTTGTCCACAAGAAGACCAATGAGGATGATAATGAACATGACTCCGATGACAGCATCCATGGCATGCAGCTCTCTGCCATAATGGAGCAGATTGCCAAGCCCAAAGCCTGTCAGGATAGTAATATAAATTTCAGCGGCCATTAGGGAGCGCCAGGCAAATGCCCAGCCTTGTTTCATTCCGCTGATGATGAATGGCAAAGCCGCCGGGACAATCACTTTCAGCCAGGTGTGTAACCCTTTTGACCCCATGGTCCGGGCCGCTCGCACATATAAGGGGGGAACATTCCGGACACCTGTGTCCGTCGCGATGACAATGGACCAAATAGAGCCCATGATGACGATAAAAAACATGGCGGTTTCTGTCTGCCCGAACCATAAAATGGCAAGAGGGGCCCAGCATACACTTGGCAAAGTTTGCAGTCCCAGTGCAATCACACCAATCGTATCTTCGCAGAGTTTAAAGCGGGCATTCAATAAACCGAGCGGCAAGCCGATCACCAAACCGGCGAAGTAGCCCAAAAAAAGACGTTTTAGCGTCACGCCAATCGCTGAAAGCAGGGTGCCATCTAAAATGGATTGCCGGTAGTATTCTAACACCGAAAGGGGCGACGGAATCAAGAAGGAGGACCAAACCCCTGTCGTGACGAGTGCCTGCCAAATAACTGCAAGAACAATAAAGAAAAGAGCCGCCCTTAAATAACGTTTCACGAAGGCTCCAGCTGCTGCTTTAATAGATGGGTGATTTGTGTCGCATAAGAAGCCACTTCAACGCTCCGAATTTCACGCGGCCTTGGAAGAGGAATGCTGAATTCTCCAGCCACCCGGCCTGGATGGGCCGAAAATAGAAAAACCCGATCCCCCAGGCAGACAGCCTCCGCCACATTGTGGGTGACGAAAACAATGGTCTTTTTTTGTTCTGTCCATATCAATTGAATATCCTCATACAGCTGCTCCCTGGTAATGGCGTCAAGGGCGGCAAAAGGCTCATCCATCAATAGGATATGAGGGTTGGGAGCGAGGGAGCGTGCGAGCGCAACCCTTTGTTTCATGCCCCCAGATAGCTCGTGGATCGATGCACGGGCAAATTTCTCCAGTTTGACGAGCTTTAAATAGCTTTGCGCAATTTCGATCCGCTCTGTTTTTGTAAGAGCGGCCTTTAGCTTGAGCCCGAACAGTACATTGTCCATCACATCCAGCCAGGGGAAAAGGCCTGATTCCTGAAACATGACTAAGCGGTCGCTGCCAGGGCCGGTCACAGGTTTTCCCTCCACCAGAACACCCCCCTCTTCAGGGAAATCAAGCCCTGCAATCAAATTAAGCAAGGTGCTTTTTCCGCAGCCTGAAGGGCCCACGAAGCAGGCAAATTCCCCTGGGTAAACTTGCAGCGACACGTTGCTTAAGGCGCTGATCTCGCCGGCTTTGCTTTTAAACGTTTTGCTCACATGCTCGATAATGATTTGAGGCTGGCTCACAAGCGCGACTCTTTTTTATGCAATTCTTCCAACACTTCAATTAACAATTTAAGATCGTACAAGTTTTTTAAATCAGGCAGCTTTTTCAGGAAACCGATTTCAAAAGCCCACTGGGCGTATTGGTAAAGGGTGGATTGCAAGGGCAGGGATGTAAGCTCGATTTGGCTCCAGGCACGATCAATCACCTCAACGGGCAGCGAGCGGAACGCTTCTTTTTTTAATTCTGCATTAAACAACTGCTTGGCTTTTTTGGGATGTCTTTGCAGCCAATCGGTTAGCTCAATCTGTGCTAAAATCCACTTTTTAAGCAGATCAGGATTTTCCGACAAAAACTGAACGCTGCTGACCAAATGGGCTGTGACATATTTTCCGCCTGTCGATGTCCATAACGCACTTTCATTCATAAAAACCTCCCCGTTTGCTTCAAGCACAAGCCGGCTGACCCACGGTTCAACTGTCCAGGCAGCATCCAAGTCCCCCTGCTGGAAAAGGGTCCACTGGTCTACATTTTCCATCGGAATGACTGTCACATCGCCGCCAAACAAGTTGAATTTAAAACCTTTTGCATAAAGCCAAGCTCTTGCAGCCACATCTTGGGTATTTCCCAGCTGTGGAGTGGCAATTTTTTTTCCTAAAAAATCGGCGGCTTCTCGAATGCGTCCCGGCTGCACCACCAAGGCTGCTCCCCCGCTGCATGAGCCGCAGACAACGCGGATTTCCTTCCGTTCCGATTTGACATAAGCATTGATGGTGGGGCTTGGACCCGCATAAGCCAAGTCGATGGAATGGGCAAAAAGGGCTTCCATCGCGCTTGGACCGGCTGTATAGACGAACCATTGCACTTCGACATCATCGCCTAAGTATCTTTCAAACCACCCTTTTTGCTCACGCGTTAAACCGTGGGCGATGACCGCCTGGGCATGTGTAATCGTGGGAAAATGACCCACCCGGATGACCGTTTTCTCCGCATAAAGCGAACCGGAAATAAGGAGCAGAGCAGCCAGGCACCTAAGCATACAAGTTTGACCTTTTTTGATAGTCAATACCTTAAAAAGGTTAAATAATAAAATTTAATTTCCATTTGCAAAAAAAAATTAGGGGGGCGTAAGGTTATTCAAAAAAGGAAAGACAGTGAAAAAAATACCCAATCTGGGAATCGGCATCGGATTAAGGCCCCCCCACTATGACGATATTTTTCGTTTGCAGCCTGACATTGACTGGTTTGAAATCATCAGTGAAAACTTCATGGTGGAGGGGGGGGAAGGCGCTAGAGGTGCTGGATCGAATTTTGGAACGCTATCCTGTTGTCCAGCACGGCGTCACTCTTGCCATTGGCAGCCCCGCCCCTCTTGATTTCGACTACTTAAAAAAACTGAAAGAATTAGCCAGGCGGACAAAGACCCCTTGGATTTCAGATCATTTGTGCTGGGGTCATCAAAAAGGGGCCCATTACCATGACCTTCTTCCCCTTCCGCAAACAAAAGAGGTCGTTGACTATGTGGCTAAACGGGCTGCGATTGTGCAAGATTACCTGGAACTCCCCTTTGCCCTTGAAAATCTCTCTTCCTATGTCGCCTTTACCAGTGATGAAATGCCTGAATGGGAATTTTATGCCTCGGTCGTAGAAAAGGCAGGTATTTACATGATGCTGGATGTGAATAATATTTATGTCTCAAGTAAAAACCATGAATTTGAGCCAAGGCATTATTATGAAAACCTTCCCATGGATAGGGTCCTGCAAATTCATTTGGCCGGCCATACCGACATGGGAGACTATCTTTTAGATACGCACGATCATCCCGTCTGCAATGAAGTCTGGGAATTGTATGCAGAAATTTACCCAAAGACCAAAGGGGTCTCCACTTTGCTTGAGTGGGATGACAATTTGCTGTCGTTTGAAGAGACCTGGGCGGAGGCGCGCAAAGCCCATGCCTTCCAAAAAGGAATCCCCAACTCTATAAATGCAGGCCTCCCATGACGCAAAAAACCCCAAAAAACAACTCCTTTACTTACCCTGTTGATATAATTCAAGAATGGTTTGGAGAGGTCATTTCAGGCCCCCTTATTAAAAATGACAAAATTTCTCCAATTTCTCCGGGCGGCGCATTGATCGCTGAAGAATCAGGGCGCTATATCGCCTGCAATTCACGCCTTGCCCCTTACCAAAGAATTGAAATTTATAATCAGCAGTACTGGTGGCGCTTGGCTAAGACACTGCATACTAACTTTCCTTTAGTCACACGTCTATTTGGCTACCGGGCTTTTAACGAGGAAATCGGGGTGCCATTTCTGAAAAGCCACCCCCCGGACCACTGGTCTATCAACCTGATTGGGAAAAAGCTTCCTCAATGGATTGAAAGCCATTATAAAAAAACGGATCTGCCGCTCATCCAGCAGGCGGCAGCCCTCGATTGGGCATTTACTGCCAGCTACATAGCTCCCAGTTACCCGCCCCTCGACCTTAAGCAGCTGCTGAAGGATCCAGATAAGCTGCTTAGTGAAATTTTTCATATTCAACCGCATGTGCATTTGTTTGAATGGGACTGCAATTTGCTTAATTTTCGCGAGGAGCTTTTAAAGCAAGAGGTTGAGTATTGGACCGACCACGCATTTCCTCCCTTAAAAAAAGGAAACTGCCGCTTTATCCTCTATCGCACCATAGACAATCTACAAGCCTGGAGGGAGGTAAGCCAGGGAGAATATTTATTCCTGCATTTATTTAAGGGTGGAAGCTCGGTCGCAAATGCGTGCGATGCGATTGAAAGCCAAGACGATGGGCTTTATGAGGAAGTGGCAGCAAATCTGACGAAAATCATTGAAACTTGGGTAAGGCTCGGCTGGCTTACCCTTCAAGTTAGAAATTAAGGTAATATTAAAAAATGACACCAATTCCAAGGCCAAACTTAAATCCGCTGCAATCAAGATGCCTTAATGAGTGCGAACAGATAGTCAAAGATTCCCTTCGCGATAGTCTGAAACGTTGCGAAAAATAATCGGCAAAAACATCTAAAAATGTGTTGGAGCCCATATTCCATTGAAAGCCCGTTTTGAAAACGCCACCCCAGTCGCCTTGGTGGATGACTTTTCTAAATGAAGAGGGGCAAGCGCTCGAATGGCCGCACCCATTTCTAATCCTTAAGAAAGAATAGGCCAGTCCGCCTCCCAGGTAAAAATCAAGGCAGTGGCTAAGAGGGAAAAAGGCTTTGTAGCCTGCGCTTAAGGGGAGTATAAATACTTCACTATGCGAGTGATAAGACTCGTCTGCTTTGCAGTCGATCGGATTGCGCCTGCGCAGCCAATTGGCCCCTATCCAAAATTCGGTCCGGTTGCAAAAACGCTGCGATGCTTCTACCTGATAGTCAATCCAATTATCGGTATAAATTTGCCTTAAGTGCTTGGATGAGGGGCGAAAATAAGCTCCTCTGACTTCCAGCGTCCAATCCATTGAGAAAAGAGAGAGGGGAAGAAGGAGAAAAAATAAAAAGATTCTCATGATGATTTCTATTGTTGAAATGAAAAAAACACTTTAATATCAAGCATAATTAATAGCAAATTTTATGGCACATGCAACGATTTAAAGAAGATCATTTGGAATGGCTCGAATTTGAGCTGCTAGCCGATATTCCTCACTTGCACCATGCCATATTTTTAAGGAGCGGCGGCGTCAGCGAAGGGCCTTATAAAAGCCTGAACGTCGCTTTTTCAGTGGGCGATGATCCTCTGCACGTTAGGCAAAATCGAACTTTGATCACTTCCCACTTAAAAGATCAAATAGTAGGCTGGAAGAGAATGGTTCAGTCAAAAGGGAGCCATGGCAAAGATGTCACCCTGGCCGACGAAGCCTCGCCAGAAATCATCGATCATTATGACGGCCTTATTTCCTCAACTCTTGGAATTACGTTGATGATGACCTTTGCCGATTGTCAAATTGGATTCATCTATGATCCGGTCAATAAAGCCATTGGAAACATTCATGCAGGTTGGCGTGGGAGCGTCAAAAATATCTATGCTGAAGCCATCGCCAAAATGAAAAATACTTTTCATTCCAATCCGGCAGACCTGCTGGTCTGCATTTCTCCCTCTCTGGGCCCCGATGAGGCGGAATTTATCCATTATAATTATGAATTACCTGAAGAATTCTGGTCTTACCAGGTCCGGCCCACCTATTTTGATTTTTGGTCAATTACTGAATATCAGCTGCAGGCAGAAGGAATTTTACCCCACCACATTGAAACCGCTCGCCTGAGCACCTATTCAAATCCCCTTGATTTTTTCTCTTACCGCAGGGATAAGGTCACCGGAAGGCATGCCGCCTGCATCACTTTGAAAGGTTTTTAAACCTTTCTTCAAAAACATTAAAATTAACTTTATACCATTTCCCGAAATTAAAATCATAAATTTGACTTGTCAGCGCTTCAGATTTAAAAGATCTTTTCGAAGTTGATATCTTTGAATATCAACAAGGAGAGATCTTTTAAAGATGAAGGTGATCACAAGTCAAATTTATGATTTTAATTTCGGGAAATGGTATAA
>JAJTHR010000075.1 GCA_021298935.1 Parachlamydia sp.
AATGGGTTGTTTAAAACTACCATACTACGAAAAAGAGGACAGACCTAATTTTTTAGGCCTATGGAAAAAATCCGAGAGTTCAAAAAGTTGTGATAATTACTATCCCTTTGGTTTAACGTTTAACTCGTACTCAAGAGAAAACAGTGTTCCAAACAAGTTCAAATTCCAAGAGCAAGAACATATTGATGACTTAGGATTGAACTGGGACTCTTTCAAGTGGAGAAATCATCAGCCAGATATTGGTAGATTCTTTAACATCGACCCGCTTGCTGAGAAGTATGTCTATAACAGTCCGTATGCATTTAGTGAGAATCAAGTAGTTGCCCATAGGGAATTAGAAGGGCTTGAAAAGGTATTAGCAATATATTACCACGGAGGCCCAACGGGAGGCGGAAAAACAACCACAGCTGATCAAGCTGGCGCGACTGGAGCTTTATTCAATGCGACTAAGACCTATGCAGAAGGAGCAGGAAGGGAATTTAAAGGAACTATCATTGCACCTGGGCTTACTTCAGCATCTGGAGTAGAAAACGGTAAATCTTTCGTGTCCGAAAATTATTCCGAGGGTGATCAAGTAATAATTTATGGCTATAGCTATGGAGTTGATAATGCGGTTGATTTAGCAACTGAACTTGGAGGTACTGGAGTTAGTGTAAATACTTTAGTAACAGTGGACGGATCAGATGGGCCCTTGCAGAATACTACTGTTAATACAACTGTACCTGGCAATGTTGATACGAACTTAAATATATATCAGACTAACGACTCAGGCACATCATCATCTTCAAGATCGACAGGAGCAACATCATCTAATTCTTCAAGCGGCAGCAGTAGTAGTAATAGTGGTTCAAGTAATTTTCCTGGTTCAAATGGAGGCCCGAATACGGCAGCTGATCCAAATAAGACTAATGTTGTAAACAAAAATGTAACCGGTCCTGGCGTAACTCATGGTAATATTCAACAGAAGACACAAAACATTATTCAACCACTGGTGAATACCCGAATTCATAATTATGAAAAACCTAACAACTAATATCTATAGATCAGTGTTTGCAGTGTTTTGCCTATTCTCATGCGGAGATGGGAACTATGAAAATGTTGTGGTCTCTGGAGTTTTAAAAGACGAGATGGATTTGCCTATTAGAAATGCTAAAATTACAGTAAACTGTTGGGCATATAGTACCAAAACATGGGACTCACAAAGCACTGATCGGATTGTCTTTTCGGATAGCAGCGGTGGCTTTACGGTCTCTTTTAAAAAGGGCGAAGCAATTGATTTGCAAATCATAGCAGAAGGGTTTCGGCCAATAGAGAAATCAATTACTTTAACAAAAAGTATGGTCAATCTAGAGTTTAGTCTTGAAAAAGAGTAGCCTTGTCACGACTGGTTTATGAAGCAATCAGAAATGCTGGACGTGATATTGCGCTACTTGTATGAGCGAAGAAATAGTCGGGTCGAGTACTCGATCGCAAGTATATTGGAGGAATCCAACACCCAGTTGGCGCGCGTTTGCAACGCGCTGCCGCTGCGTAGGGGGCACGCGTTAAAAACGCGCGTCAGCTCACACATTTTTTCCTATCGAAGTTTGCAACTCTGTTGGCGCGCGTTTGCAACGCGCTGCCGCTGCTAGCATATTTGAAAATGGAGTAGGGGGGCACGCGTTAAAAACGCGCGCCAGCTTGAGAGTATAGGTTTTAGTTCAGCAAGGCCAATTTCATTGGAGTTCATCAATAAACACAATATGTTGGCGCGCGTTTGCAACGCGCTGCCGCTCCTAGCAAATTTGTAATCCACTAGCCCTAGTTGTTGTTGGTGGCTATCATTGCAACTTTAATTTGTTGTTGCGGGTCGCCTGACCCGCAACGTGGGATGATATGCGAAAAGATAGTACTGAGCATAAGTTGGTCAGGCGACCAACTTTAACAAATGCAGGCTTCGACTAATACAAATCTTCGGTTGCAATAACATCCAATCTGAAGTCTTTTGTAATTTTAATGGATGATAATTGAAAAAAATCCAATTCAATTCTTCACAGCTGTATGCAACAATTGGCTTTATCTGTTAAAGGATGATTCATGCAAGCAAATCATTGTTGACGCACTAGCAGTGCGAGTGAGAAAAGGCCACATAAAAGTAGCTGCGTTTGTGGTTATGCCCAATCATATACACATAATATGGAGAGTGCAAAACGGGCATCAACTACAAGATGTGCAACGCGATTTTCTGAAGTTCACTTCAAGGGAAATTATTCATAAGATCAAAGCAAAAGGAGGCGAGCTTGCCCTTCGTTGCTGTTGGTAAGTAACTTTTATTCCCCTGGTTATTGTTGGTTGTTATCAATGAAACTTTAATTTGTTGTTGAGGGTAGCCCTTCGCTGTTATTGGTAAGTAATTTTAGTTATTTTTAGTCTCCCGCCCTTGTTGGCGTTGGCTCACCTTTTGGTTATTATTGGTCTCCGACCCCTAGTTGTCGTTGTTAAAAAATATTTTTGTTATTGTTGGTCTCCGACCAACAATCTTAGATGTGTATTTTTAAGGAGATTGAGCGAAGCAAAGCCCATGCATAGAGCTTGATTCATTATTTTTGAAGTATGAAGCAATCAGAATTGTTAGATGTGATATTGCGCTACTTGTATGAGCGAAGAAATAGTCGGGTCGAGTACCTTGTTGGCGCGCGTTTGCAA
>JAJTHR010000308.1 GCA_021298935.1 Parachlamydia sp.
AGCTTAATCTTCTAAACACAGTTAACATCACGGGCACAAAAAAACCGATATTCTCTGAGCAAACTAAAAGGCAGCGAGAAATTTTTCAGGCATTTGGCATTAATCCGAAAACCTATGTATAATTTTCCGGGAAATTAGGTTGGTAATGCTCGCTTTTTTTAGGCGCCGTCAATTTTTCATGCTCTAAGCACCCTTGCGTCCCTCCAAAAGAGAGCGTGCGGCCGGAGCGGCAGATATCGTTGAAGGATTCGCGGGTGGAAGGAAACCTGGATAAATAGTGATTAATCTCTTCAATTTCTCCGGAAAGATTGCGCGTGCGGTCCAATTGAAAAGAGGGAATTGTAATGTCAACTAAAGCAGCGCCAAGAAATATTAATTTACTGAAAAACTCTTCATAAACTTTTCCGATGGAATCAGATGTTTTGGCATAAGGATCTTTACCGGTAATATTTTTGATGATACCGATTCTTTTTCCTTTTAATCCCTCCCTGTTGAATGGCACATAGGAGTCTGAGCGTTCCGCTTCAAGTGTCCGTGGATCATTGGGGTCGGCTTTAGCAATGACAGAAAGCAGGATAGCAAGATCCTTGGCAGAGCGAGCGAGCGGGCCGGCCACTCCGTCAAGATTTCCCCTTGGAAAAATGCCGTTTCGGCTGATTAGTCCGGTGCTTGGTCTCAACCCGGTAAGGCCGTTAAAGGCAGCGGGGACGCGAACCGATCCGCTATTATCAGTCCCGATGCTTAAAACCGCGAAATTGGCATTGACAGCGGCAGCTGATCCGCCGCTTGACCCACCTGGACTGTACAAGGGATTATAAGGGTTGCCTGTTCGGCCGCTGCGACTGCTTTTACCGACCATTCCATTCCCGAATTCATCCATGCTGGTTTTTCCAAGGATGATCGCCCCTGCATCGCGCATTTTTTTAACAATGAAGGCATCGTGGATAGGCTGGGAGCCAAGCAAGGCTAACGACCCTGAAGAAGAAGGTGTATCGTAGGTATCGACATTATCCTTTACAACAATTGGAATCCCATGCAGGGGACCAACCAAGCGGCCGGTTGCCTTAAAAGTCTCATCCAGACGCCTCGCTTCTTCGTAAACGGCCGGGTTAATTGACACAAATGCATTAATGGCGGCCCCGCGGCTTAAATCTAGATTATGCTCTTTGATCCGTTCGATATAAAAACTGACAAGGTCTGAGGAGGTGATTTCATTTTTTTGAAACGCTTCGTGGATGGAATCAATCGAAGCTTCCATGTAAGAAAAAGGGAGATTTTCTGCGCAAAGAGAGCTGAGGGCAAGGCAGCTTAAGCCAAGTAGAAACTTTAGCATCTTTGATATCCTGTTGACTAAATAATGAGACCGTTTTATGTGATTAGTTTTATTTAACAAAGGAGACAAAAATGGTCAATGTGCAAGGAACGAACCAAGCGACTCAAAGAGATTTCAACAAAGAATTCAATCCAGAATTTATGCGTCGAGCCATTGAACTCAGCCGGCAAGGTTCTATTATCGAAAAAAGCGGCGGTGTTTTCGGAGCCGTTATAGTGAAAGATGGAAAAATCATCTCAGAGGGTTATAACCAGGTGATTCGGCATAATGATCCGACCTGGCATGCCGAAATGCAAGCGATTCGGGAAGCGTGTAAAAAATTAGGCACTCCCCATTTGAAAGGATGCGTCCTCTATACAAGCGCCGAGTGCTGCCCCATGTGCCTTGCAACAGCTTACTGGGCCCATTTAGATCATATTTACTATGCCGCTACCATGGAAGATGCTATGACCTATGGTAAATTCCAGGACACTGATATTTTAGAAGAGTTGCGCAAAGAATCATCGGAAAGACGCATACAATTTTCAGAAAAAATGCGCCCTGAAGCCGTGGAAATTTGGAAAGAGTTTGCTTCAATGCCTGACAGGGCCCATTATTAAAATGGCTATGAAAAGCCATGCCTGGACGACAACTCAAATCAACTTGCCAGAATCAAATGCAAAAGCTTTTGCCAACTGGCAAGCCCGTTTAAATGCAGAAATTGCAGGTTTTCCAGGTTTTGTAAGCTTTGAGATCTCCTGCCAGGAAGAGAATTCGAATAATACCTGGACGATCGTCCAACGGTTTGAGGAGGAGAAGGATCTGGCCAAGTGGATGAATTCCAAACCCAGGCATGCGCTTTTTAATGAGCTTCCTTCTTTGTCAGTGAAGGAGCTAAAGCAAGGGAAGGTAGTGCAGGGGGCCGTCACTGAAATTTTTGTGACGCGTGTCGAGAAAGATTGTGAACTTGATTATAGGACGTGGATTTCAAAGATTCATCAGGCTGAAGCCCAGTTTCCGGGATTCAAGGGAATGTATTTGCAATCGCCGGCTTCAGGACAAGGGGAAAACTGGATTTCTTTACTGCAATTCGATACGGCAGAAAATTTGGATCGTTGGCTCTCTTCCCAGGAAAGGAAGGCTCTTCTGCAGGAAGGGGAATATTTAATTGTTTCTCTTGAAAGCCATCGAATGATCTCTCCGTTTGCAGGGTGGTTTTCTTCACTGATGAGACAAGGTTCGCCCCCGCCTGTATGGAAGCAATCGCTACTGATATTGCTCGTCCTTTTTCCGACTGTAATGCTTGAAATGAAATACTTGTCCCTACTCACAAGCGGACTGAATAA
>JAJTHR010000009.1 GCA_021298935.1 Parachlamydia sp.
AGAAAAAAGCGTTACTGAGGTGAAGAGAAAGAAGAGATTTAATACGCTTAAGGATCGGACGAAAACTTTCAAAAAGAAAGGGATGCATTATATGCCATCCTAATTGTCGTTGACCTGCCATTTTAATTGACGCGAAACAGGCAAATTTGCTATAATCATTCATGACGTTCGTAGTTTCTCTCTTATCTTGGCTGATGAAATGAACTACGATACGTCAATTTTTTATTTTATTTAAGCACTTCGTTAATATTCTTCCCGTCTACCCTTAAGTGGAAAACTTATGTCTTTGCAGCTAATTTTATTTATCGAAAAATTCAAAACCACGTTTAATATATTTTTCAATTCGTTCTGTGCTTTTTAAACAATGTAAATTTCTAGGAATTCGTTTTTGCAAAATATTTCCCCACATTTTAATAGGTAAGAAAAAATTATATGTCTTCCTATCATCTTGATCGAAATCTACTTCATACAGAATGTGAGCCGGATAATCTAAAATTGTATCTAAAAAATTTGTAAATGAAGGATTGTCAAATTTTTCAAAAAAAACCAATTGTATTTTTTTGTCAAAATTTTCATGTTGATAAGTTAAAACTTGATAAATTTTCTCGTGAAATACTTCTTCTCTGTCTGGATTCATCGGGTCCACACCTTTTGTCCAACTTTTGATAAGAGTCGTTAAACCAAGCTGTGCCGCATATTCGCACGTATCCATTTCAGTATAGACCATAATATCAACATCATCATTTTCCCACGTATTGTCAACAGAGGCGAGTTTTAGCGCTGCACTGCCTCCCACCTTATATTCACCAAGCTCACTTTCTTTCATGAATTTTAATTGACGATAGATTTGGGTAGGAAAAAGATCATTACTTATCTTTATTTTACATTCGTCATATACATAAATTTGATTAATATATAATTGTTTAATAATTAGCATTATCTCTGCTGGTATATCAAGTTGCATGTGATCTTCAAAATAAAAAAACGCTCTACTATTATCTTGGAATAAATTTAATGGTTTTGAATTAAAATTCATTAAAATCCTTTTATCTTTAAAATTAATATTTTTTAATTATTATTAACTAAATATTTTATATGAATTGATAATTTTAGGATAGGGTGTCGATATGCAAAATATTGATCAATCTACCATTGTGGATTTTAAGAGGAAAGGCGCTAATTGATGACAGGGCTTCAATTCATTAGCTTAAGGGATTTATATTTAGATGAAATGCCATTGAATAATGGCATTTCATCGGTCATTTTAGTCGATGCGGCGTCCGCTTTCTTCGCCAACAACGCTAGCGCCCAAATATGTCCATGGACCGCTGATGCGTTTGCGGCTAATAATTTCATAGCTTTGGACGGCAGTAGTTGCTCCTTAAAGTTATATTTAACTAACAGTATTATTTGATATAAATAATAATTTATAATATTGTATTTTATATTTAAGGTATAAAAATATGCATCCATTAGAAACAAAATTATTTTCCCCTTTAGGTATTATTAGCCAATCGAATTTCGAGCCCGGCTATTTGACGGGTTCCCCATTTTTAGTTGAGATATTGAATAAATACATTCCAAATATTTGTCTCGAGACAGCCGAGGGCCCTAAGGATTTACTATTTGTTCGCGATCATGCAGTTGTTTGTCTCGATGGATCCTGGCTCGTTCCCTATTCCTTCAAATCCGATGAATTAGGGATTCAATTTAAAGCTCTTCAACCTCTAAGCTTAAACGGTGCTGGATTTGTCAACTTGCTCTCTTCGGATGGGTACGGGACAGGTTTCGAGCTTGTGAATTACGAACGCACTTTTGAACGGGCCAAAAT
The DNA here is from genome assembly GCA_021298935.1 of Parachlamydia sp. GTDB lineage: Bacteria > Chlamydiota > Chlamydiia > Chlamydiales > Parachlamydiaceae > Protochlamydia. Next base: position 1,832 of record JAJTHR010000009.1, read on the forward strand.
AATGAGCGCGCCTATCCGTTCCTCTATTTGTGCGATTGAGGGAGGCAACTGCTATTTATTTAATAACGCTCAAGGGCAGCCTACTGCATTAATCGGTTTGAACAGCCTTCTTCTCACCCTTCTTGCTATGGATGAACAGGGGCTTTTTAAAAAATTAGAAGTTGATCCAAGCAAGAGTCCGACCGAACACGCATTGCAAATGGCAAAAAATTGGCGTCTTTACGAATCAATTTGTCCTTTTAGCCAACAATTAAAAAAAATCAAGGCTGAAGAACAGCTCCTTATGCAAAACTATTCATGCAATGCCATTAGAATTAAAGAGCTTTGCTTGGAAAAAGGCCGGCTGCATTCTGAACTGCAAAGTAGGGAACTGACGCTTTCGCATTTAAAAAGTAAATTTCAGACGCCAGTCAACTCTATGGAAAAAGAGGGCCTTTTACATGAAGCGAGGCTTTTTGACCAAAAAATAGCTTTGGCTAAAAAAGCCATTTCCGACGACCTAAAGCTACCTGAAGAACGGATCGCTTATTTGGAACAGTCCCGTTTTCATTTGGATATGGAACTTTTTATCGGCCAAAATACAGTTTTTATGCATTCAGAAGAATTAAGCCTTAAGGTAATGGGAAAAAATAGAAGCATGAAGGGTTTTGCAGATGCAGCCCAAAAGCGCCTTCCTGCTAATAAAGCAGCTATCCAAGCAAATTGCCAAGAAATTAAAAGGCTCGGACTTAGTTGTGTTCATTTACCTGGCATTTACCAATGCCATCAAAAAAACACGATCAATTTTATGAATGGGATATTCGTTCGTCCCGATCTTTTTTTAACCAATGATCCTATAAATGGCGGTTGGGCCAAGGAGGCATTTTTAGAGACGGCCAACAACTATCATTTTGATGTGGAATTTGTAGGAAAAGGAATCCTCGAGTCTATTTTAACTCATAATAATTCTGGATTGCATTGTTTAACACGTGAGTTTTATTAAACATTTAAAAAAACGCGGTGTTTAACACCATGAGTTTAGGCTATCCCAAGTATGTCTAATCCTTACCTGTAAGTCAAAAACTTAATATAATGATTTGCCTGGTATTTCAAAAAGGATCAGGTATAAATGAATGAAGAATGAAAAAATTAATTAGCCCCTATTTGTATTTAATGAAATGCCATTGAATAATGGCATTTCATCGGTCATTTTAGTCGACGCGGCGTCCGCTTTCTTCGCCAACTAGGCTAGCGCCCAAATATGTCCATGGACCTCTGATGCGTTTGCGGCTAATAATTTCATAGCTTTGGACGCCAGGAGTTCCTCCTTCAGTTGTTGGATCAACGAAAACAACCGAAAGGTGGTCATCTTGTCTTACACCTGTACCTAGATTGACAACACCGTCATCAAATGCCCATTGAAAAGCATAGACATCGCCGCCCCGAGTGATCACCAATGTACCAGTATAATTGATACCTAAAAAGGGATCAAACCCCGTTAGTCTGAAAGTCGCATTCTCCCCATCTCTTAAAAAATCGCCGCCGCATTCCGGACAGGCATACATACTGACAATTGGAAACAAGAACATGAACATGATTAATAATTTTCTCATACCCCTTCCTCCTTTTAAATTGACTGCTTAAAACCTACTATAATTTTTTTTAATTTAATCTCAATAAAAGAAAAGGCAAAGTTAAATAAGTTGCTTTACTTAAAGAAGTTAAGCAACGAATTCACCTTTGCCGGTCAATCCAAAAACTAGCAGATGCTAGGATCAGTACAATTTAAATTTAGTTAGAACGATAGTTTCGTCTTTCTCCAAATGAAGGTCTGTCGCCTCCAAATGAACGAGGTTCTCTTCTTTCTGTGCGCTCTCTTTCTTGAGCTAAGCTTACACGGAGGTTGCGATCACCCAAAGGTTGGCCATTCAATTCACGGATGGCTGTTTCTGCATCATTTGCATTTTCCATTTCTACAAATCCGAAACCTTTAGATTTGCCCGTCATTTGATCAGTAACGATCTTGGCGCTGACGACTTTCCCAAAACGCTCAAAATGCGTCTTAAGTTGATCTTCACTTGATTTCCAAGAAAGATTACCAACAAATATTTTTTTCATAAAATTCTCCATACGATTGTTTAACAAGGGGTCTAATTTGCACCCTTTCAGCTCCCCTTAGCTCTGAAAAGGACATTCTAAAAAACTGCCATACACTTAGTTTGGTGAATAGTGAACAGGGTAACAAAGATATCTCGATTTGAGATCAAGGGCAATGCTAAATTCTTAACAAGCCTCAAAAGATATACTTATGAACCTCTTCGCTCCACTATAGTCGCGTAAGAGTTAGATAACGGTAGGCAGGTCCTCACATCTTTTTACTACTTTAAGTTTAACATTTTTTTTATTTGTGTCTAGCGAAATGTTAAAAATAGTCGTTAATATCATCAAAACGTTTAGAATAAGATATTTTAGTTAATATTTAATTGGACATGGATTAAGATTTATAAAAAATATAGGACATATGTTTACGGGAATTATCGAGGAACTGGGTGAAATAATCTCAATTAAGCCAAATGATAAAGGGGCAAGCTTCTGTATTCGGGCTTCTTTTATTTTAGATGACGTAAAAATTGGCGATTCCATTTGTGTGAGCGGCTGCTGCCTCACTTTAACAGACTATTCGGAAGGACTATGGTCGTGTGATCTTGTTGAAGAAACTCTTCAACGCACCTATTTCAATCAGGCTAAAGTAGGCGAAAAAGTCAACCTGGAGCGTTCTTTAAAATGGCAAGGACGCTTAGGAGGCCATTTGGTGCAGGGACACATTGATGCGGTGGGACAAATTAAGTCGAAGGAGCTTTTAACGGATGGGTCCTGGAAAGTCGCCATTCAATTGGAGCCCCCCCTTCTCCGTTACATTATTGAAAAAGGCTCGATTGCTGTCGACGGGGTCAGCCTGACTGTCATGCAGAAAGGAACCGATTGGTTTTCATTTGCCATGATACCCCATACCGCGGACGTGACGACGCTTGGAGGAAAGCAGGCCGGCGAGCTTGTCAATTTAGAAGTCGATTTGATCGCAAAATACGTTGAAAATTTAATTGCACCCACTTTTAAGTAAAACCATGAGCAAAACCAGAGTCGAACAAGCATTAGAAGCATTAGCTGCCGGCCAATTTGTAATCGTCGTCGATGATGAAAGCCGTGAAAATGAAGGCGATCTGATACTTGCCGCAGAAAAATCAACCCCTCAGGCACTGGCGTTCATGATTCGGCACACGACAGGCATTATTTGCCTATCACTGCCTGAAGAGCGCCTGGATGAGCTTAAACTTCCGCAAATGGTTTCCGAGAACACAGACCCCAAGCAAACAGCCTTTACGATCTCGGTCGATGCAAATAAAGGGGTGACAACCGGTGTTTCAGCCTCCGACCGGTCTGAAACAATTTTGGCATTAATTGATCCAGCAACTTCCCCAGGCGACCTTAGGCGTCCCGGACACATTTTTCCTTTGCGCTATAAAGAAGGCGGCGTCCTAAAAAGAGCCGGCCATACTGAAGCGGCTGTTGATCTGGCCAATCTTGCCGGTTGCAAGCCTGCGGGTGTGATTGCCGAATTGATCAATGATGATGGGACAATGATGCGCTTGCCTGAATTGGAGAATTTCTCAAAAACTTATCACATTCCCCTTCTGACAGTAGCTGAAATTGTCCGTTATCGCCGTCAAAGGGAGAAACTGATCACTTTTATTTCGGAAGCTAGAATGCCCACTGATTTTGGTGATTTTACCGCTTTTGTTTACGAATCCAAAACAGACGGCATTCAGCATCTTGCTTTGGTGAAGGGAGAAATCCGGCAGCAACCCAACGTACTTGTACGGGTACATTCTGAATGCCTGACAGGCGACATTTTTGGCTCAAAGCGGTGCGACTGCGGCTTGCAGCTCCGTTTAAGCATGCAAAAAATTGAGCAGGAGGGGCAAGGAGTCATCCTTTACTTAAGAGGGCATGAAGGACGAGGGATTGGACTTGGACATAAGCTACGCGCCTACAATCTTCAAGATGAGGGTTTGGACACTGTCGATGCCAACTTGAAGCTTGGGTTGCCTGTCGACTCTAGGGAATATGGCATCGGGGCGCAAATTCTATCGGATTTAGGTTTGACTACCATCCGATTAATGACAAATAATCCCGCAAAATACACGGGGCTTTCAGGCTATGATATCAATATTGTTGAAAGAGTTTCCCTGACCGGTCCTCCTACGCAACATAATGAAAAATATTTGAAGGCCAAGCAAGAGAAATTGGGCCATCTATTCGAATTAAAACTTTGAAGGGTATCATGAAAGAAACAAAAGGTCTTTTACGCTATAGCCAAGGCAGCATTGCCATCGTTGTGGCCAGATTCAATGAACTGATTACAAAAAGCTTGCTTGAAGGTGCTCTTGATTTCCTGGAAAGAAGCGGCATGCCCTCCGATCAAATTCACGTCGTATGGGTGCCAGGCGCTTTTGAAATTCCCCTCATTGCCAAGCAATTAGCCGCTTCCAAGCAATTTGATGCAATCATTTGTTTAGGGGCAATCATCCGCGGAGCGACCGCACATTTTGATTATGTCGCCGGCCAGGCAGCCGCGGGGGTCGCAAAAATTGCATTGGAATCTGATTTGCCGGTGATTTTTGGGGTGCTTACAACCGAT
>JAJTHR010000336.1 GCA_021298935.1 Parachlamydia sp.
AGAATCTGGGAAGACCAGTTACATTGAAAGATTTAATTGTACAATTAGACAGCGATGCTCAAGATTAGTCAGAAAGACATTATCCTTTTCAAAGAAAATTGAGAATCACATTGGATTAATAAAAATGTTTATATGTGATTACAACAAAAATTTAAAATCACTACATGTTTAGGGCTACCCGGAAATTCTTTATGAAATTTTAACATATTTTAATTATAATTATATAAAATAAAAAAAAAGGTTTATCGTGAATCAACTATCATTTTCATTTAGGCAACTAAGTCATTCTTATCAGGACGAGAGACATGGCTATTTGGGTATTAAAAATGGGCAAGTGCATTACACTCAGGCGAGGGGGGAAAGAGCATCCTTCTCAAAAATAACCGACGCGATGTTGAAGCAGCTGGGTGAATTGGATGCCAATGAGCGTGTGGAAGTGTTGACGACCTATCGTGACTTAGCTCAAAGAGTGATTCAAAAACCGACAGGAAATTTTATTTATCGCCTTTTTTTCTCTTGGTTTAAAGCATGGGTTGTTAATTCTTGCAAAAGGAGAGCCGATGAAGAGAGTTCTAAAATTCCGGCCCGTCCTTTTCCCCCTACGATTGAAGAAGATAAAGCTCCTTTAGATGCCTTATCCATTGATGATCATGTGTCTGAAGAGGAATCCTTCATTTTCGAAGAGGACGAGACAGCGGCTGAAGAAAATGCTAATGAATTTCAGGCACTAAAAGACCCCATCGTTAAGGATGATGAGCAACCGGCAGCAGGAGAAAAGTCAGAGTCAAAAGAAGAGAAAGATTTTTTTTCATTCGAATCTTCAGGTGAAGAAAATGCAAATGAATTTCAGCCATCAGGTGACCTCATTGTTAAGGATGATGAGCAGCCAGCAGTAGGAGAAAAGTCAGAGTCTCAAGAAGAGAAAGAACAGTTGCCAAACGAAGGGGAGAACATTGAGGCTGTAAACCTGCAGCAGCCTGTATCTGAAGGCCCCATAAAGTCTTCAAATGAAGAAAATGAATTAAAAGACTCCATTGTTAAGGATGAGGAGCAGCCAGCAGTTGAAAAGACACTATCTCAAGAAGTAAAAGAGCCATTGCCTGAGAATTTAGAGGCGGCAAACTTGCAGCAACCGGTGTCTAAAGCCCCTGTAAAAATTTTTAAAAAAAAGAAATTGGCACCGCCGGAATGTAAAACAAACCCAGAAAGAGCAAGACTCCGCAGTTATCTTACTAGAATCATCAATATAAAGTTTAGCTCTGAAAGTTTAAACAAACTTTCAGAAACAGAAGCCACGATATTGTTTAATTATATCAGTGGGTTAAGAAAACTTGATCCAAACACTTCATATGTCTATGCGGATGTTTCTTTTACAGATGCAGAAGGAAAAGAGTGCACTCCCGGCTGGTATACGCAAGAGCTGCTTTCCAAGGTCGCCGGCTATGGAAATTCAATTGCTGAAGCAAGAGAGCAGGCTACGGGCCGCAACCTCCTGTTTGCCCTTTCTTTTGGGAATGCCCATGCTGCCTTTAAAAGGGACGAACCCTCTATTTTTATGATTGATCCTTTGCCTGGAAGCACAAATGAATTGGTCGAATTTCCCAATGTCGAATTTTACTTCCAGCATTGCAAGCGGGCCTTGTATGCAGCCTCAATCGCTGATCCGAAGCAGCAAGAGGTTATCTGCCAAGCATTCAGGGATGATATTTCAAATCCAAAGTGGAAGGATCCCGGCACGGCGCATTCGGCAGGGTATGAAGGTTTTACGCAAGGAGTTGGTGTCTTTGATAGTAAGGCATGGGACGCCATTAAAGTGGAAGTGATGAGGGCTGCTGTTTATGCAAAATTCAATCAACATCCTCTTTTGCGCCTAATGCTTGAAGCGACAGCTATCCAGGATAGAGAATTTGTCCAGGTAAAGGTCGATCCAGAATGGGGTCCGGGCCCTGATGGAAAGGGGAAAAATTTACTTGGAGTGGTCCTGGAAGAAGTCAGGGATGCTTTTCTTAAAAACAAGCAGGTCTCATTGCCGGCGGTTCTTTATCCCTCGTTGGCCGTCGAAGAAGTAAAGGCTGTTTCTTCCTCGAAGGTAAAAAAAATTGATGACTTATTGCATTGCGCTGTTACGCTCAATAGCCATGGAAGTTATAGTGTTGAGAAATTTAGGCTTCCCTCCAGTGTTTATGTTTTAGCTCCTCATCCCAAGGGCTTCAGCCAGCCTTACTCATTAACTTCTCCCTCAGATGACGCTTCCTTTGAAGCGATGATGTATGAAGCAGAAGCAAATGGATTCTCTTTGCCAAAACTAACAAGCGCCGGCTGGCGTCTGTATCGCCCGGGTGAAATGGTTAATAATCTGCTGCTGCAAAGCTGGTCTAAGAATGAATACGCTGAATGGAAAGAACGAGTAAGCAATGATGATGCAAGAGCTGTGCTTAGGGAAAATGGGAAAGTGCCAGATTATGCTTTTATTCCGGCAAGGGATGCAAAAGGTGAGCAGCTGGAGTGGAAAGGAAGCAAAAAAGAAAAAATTAAAATTTTTAATAAAACGTCCTTTAATGAAATTGTCACTGAATTGAGAAAAAAAACAAAAGAACCGGTGGTCTTGATTCCTTTTTGCTGCAATGCCAGGAAAGTGGATGACTGTGAAATTAATTGCGTGGAAGGGAAAAAAGAGGATGTGCAAGCTCTATTTAACGCAGAGAAATAAATGATAAGGGCGCAGACAAAGCAGCTAAAGAGCGCACTAAGCTCTTTAGCTGCTTTGTTTTAAGTGATTAGTTAAATGTCTTCTACGAATTCTTCCGGCTTTGGATAAAATTTCACTCGATTGGAAGCGTAAAAGCTCTCACCAAGTTTTACTGTGACATCAGCATCAAACAAGCCATTAAGGTCATTAGTGATTTTAAAAAAACGATTGCCATTTAGTTTTTCAATAGTTTCGACTTTTTGTTTGCCTAAATAAACCTCAACTTCTTGATCGCTAGGGGTGAGAGTATGGAAATAAAGAGGTTCTCCCCATCCAATATGCACCGGCTTGCAACGATAAGAAATTTCTGAATTGATAGTAATACTATTTCCCGAAATTAAAATCATAAATTTGACTTGTGATCACCTTCATCTTTAAAAGATCTCTCCTTGTTGATATTCAAAGATATCAACTTCGAAAAGATCTTTTAAATCTGAAGCGCTGACAAGTCAACTTTATG
>JAJTHR010000050.1 GCA_021298935.1 Parachlamydia sp.
AATAACCTAACCTGATGGTTTGTAATATGTGCGCCCGACATTTGCAGTGCTCCTCTTTTATCAAGAAACACTTTGAATGTTGGGCCTTTTTACATGCCATCCTAATTGTCGTTAACCTGCCATCCTAATTGTCGCTGTATACTTTAAATCAGGCAGATGAAAAGCTAACTGTTCCTTTAATGGGTTATGATAATCATTTACCCCTAAAAGATAATCTCTATCGCTTGCTAGCCATCCTTGCTATTAGGTGGGCTAAGGATAATCAATTAATTTTCAATTTAGGGGCGGGGGCATCAGAATTTAAACAACTAAGGGGAGGGGAAGGCTACATTGAATATAGTGCAATTTACCATGGGCATCTCTCTTTATATAGAAGACAGCCGTGGAATATTTTGCGCTTTTTAATGGAAAATGTTGGTATTCCCCTTCTTAATTATTGTAAATTTTAGAGAAAAAGTCAGACCTATTGCAAGCAAACGTGATGCTTTTTTTAAAATGATGCCTTTTGAATTGATCCTGAAAATTTCACTTTATTGACACAGAAAGCACTCTATTGAAGTGATTGCTAAAGATCGCATTTAGATTTTTCTCTAAACGTTTTTGACGCATTTTTTCAACAGAACTTATCGCGTTCATCGTAAAAAGGCTTGCTATCTTTTTTCTCTTGAAATGAAATTTTGAATTATTTAAAAGCGAGCTCAGATGCCCAAAATACAAACAACTAAAATTAAAAACGATCATGAATTATATCACACTATTACTTCAACTAGTTGTCGCATTTGGTTTGCTAAATGTTTGGATGATACGAAGCCATCGAGAAACACCCTATAGGGGATCTTATAGTAGTTCCTTAAAAAATGAATTCGCTGCTTATGGCTTGCCTGTATGGTCTTTCTATCTTATTGGATTCATCAAAATCAGCTCGGCTCTTCTGCTTCTTTTAGGATTATGGATGCCTTTCTTGGTTTTACCCTCAGCCGTTGTTGTTTCATTATTGATGCTAGGAGCTATATGCATGCATGTAAAAGTCGGAGATCGATTGAAGAAATCGATGCCCGCTTTAATTATGCTGATTTGCAGCATTGGATTAGCCATAGGATCATATTACCGGTAGCTTTATGAATTTATCTGTTGAGCAGCCAGATTCCAGCATTAACGGATGTTGCATACAGGACCCAACCTAAATAGGGTATCAGCAGAAGACTAGCTAACCGACTTACGGACCAAGCCTCAATGATTGTTAAGCTGATCAAGATGCAAAGCAAAACGATATCGATCAATCCTAAGGCAGGGCTGCGCAGTGAGAAAAAGAGAAATGACCAAATAAAATTCAGAGCAAGCTGGATGCCGTAGAGTACTAGTGCAACAGTTCGCTTATGCGAATAAACAGCTCGGTAGATTAACCAGCCGGAAAATGCAATCATAATGTAGAGACAAGACCATACAGGCCCGAATATCCAATCAGGAGGCGTCCATGAGGGCTTGGCTAATTTAGGATACCAGGTCGACACGCTTTCTTTTGTCCAAAACCCCCCAATCATCAAGACGATAAAACAAAGAACGATAAAAACAATTAACGAAATCCACAACTGTTTTTGTTTCATAAAACCCTTACGCTATTTTTTGATGTTGGTGTTCATTCTGCCGGTTATCCAAAGACGTTTTTTTGCAAATAGTGTGTAAAAAGGATTAAGGATTTTCATTATAAAAGGGATGCGCAAAAAAGTTGAGGTGGCCAAAAACTGACTGCGTGCGTAAACAGCGGCGAAGGCTGGTAGTCCCACTAAAACATTTCCTTTACTATCAATTGCATGAATTTGTGACATTGCGGTGTTATAATCAATATTGTTTTGCTCAACAGGTGAAAACTCGTCTGAAGAGATATCAACAAACGTTACTTTTGATTGCGTGTCTTTTTTTTGAAGAATGCAAATTTCTCTTTTACAAATAGGGCATTCCCCGTCGTAAAGCAACTTTAAGTTATTTTCTGAATCACGGTCTGCTAAAGTTTCTGCTGCGGCCTTTTCTACCCCATTTGCTATTTTAGTAAGAAGACTAAGGAATAGACCCCAGCAGATTCCTATCATAATCCAAGTGTTGAGAATTGGATGGGGAAATGTTAATCCTCCCAAATAAATACCCGATATATAACTGAGTGGAGCACCTAAAAAGCCTAATAAAAAAGATAGCAAGTAATTTTTTTTGATAAACTCTAATGAGTGATTGAGCAAAAGCGAGAAGAGCGGATAAAGGAAAACAATCCAAATGGGAGGAAGCATTGTGCTGCTGCCAGTATAATGAATAAGGTTTGTTTGAATGAAGAATGTTTCTAAAAGCGTTCCTAAAGGAATGGAAAAAATGACCAAAAGTAAGTCTTGAATATACAAACCGATATTTTTTAATTTAGTACAGTAGAGCTGAAATAAAATTAGAAAAACAGCTCCTATTACCGCTAAAATAGACTGGTCCTGGATGCCTAAAAGGACACACCAAAACCAGCCGGCGAGGTAGCATAGACTATTAATCAACGAGAGGTTCATGCAGATGGACCCTTTATCGAAGCAAAAATTGATTCACAGTAATTCCAAAGGAATTCCTCTTCTTTTTCGCTTGATTTATTTAAATTAAGAATCGTGGTTTTTGCTAGTTTACGATCGAACCAGAATTTTCCATTCGGATAATCATGAGTTGTGGCAAGCCACAGGATTGTGTCCGCCCCTTCTTCGGCAGAGCGGAGTCGTTTATTTAACAATTTTTTAAAAAGTGGCATTGAATAACTAACCCCAGGTGTATCTGCCCAGCCCGGATGCATAGAACTGAATAAGTATTGAGGATATTTTTCTGAAAAATGCTTAGCAAGTATAACCTGAGCACGTTTTGCATTTGCATAACCGGTGTATTTATTATATGAACGCTTTTCAAAAAGAAGATCGGACAGATCAAGCTTTTGCAAATACATTCCACCGGATGAAACAAAGATGACGCGGCAACCTTGTCGAAGCATCCCTGAATCAGCAAGAGTCTTCGTGATAATAAAAGGAGCAATAACTTGAGAAGCAAACATTTGTTCAATCCCATCTTTGCTAATTGTAAGGGAATTAGGCATATCCCCAGCATTGTGGATGAGAAGATCGATAGGAGTTTTCACGCCATCTATTGCAAAAGAGTAAGTCTTCTTTAAATCAGTCATATCGAGGCAATGAAAGTGTGCGCAGGGATGAGATTTAAAATGTTTTTCTAGTTTTTCGCTATTACGTCCAATTAAGTGACAAAACATTCCCTGTTGGAGAAGCTCTTGCGCCACGGCTAAACCGATTCCACTGCTGGCTCCCGTCACAATCCCATTGCGTCCAGATAAATCGACTCTCTGAAGTGGATTTGGACAGTGTCGCTTGAATCCAGAATGATCAAAAGAAAAAACAATTGTTTGGTCAAGCAGGTGACCGATCCAATCTTTTATCGCCATTTTAATTGGATTCTCCTTTTAAGCCTTATTTAAATGTTCTACAATATTCACTGTGTGAATTTACTTCCAAATTTTTTTGATAATGTTGATAAATGCCTAATGCCAGCCCCTCCGTAAATCTTTTCTGTAAACTAAACCATTCTTACAAAAGCTTTTCAAGCAAAAAATGGGGCGAAATTTCAATCCTTGTTTAATAGAGAGATTGAAGCTTACAAAGAAGACCAATATTAGCCGTGCTAGCAAATGGCGGTGGGTAAAAGATGGTCGATTTCCAAAACCAATAAATTGGGACTTGATTCAACCGCGGTGCTTTGACTAAGTCTAATCTGCATAAGCATGGCAATTGACCCACATGTTTAGGCAGATAGATTTTTAAATATGGGATTAATTATCTCCATTTAACGCTGGATGAGAAGAAAAAGAAAGTTAAAAACCATGAAGCATGGCTGGATAAAGCATTAAAAGAAAATTATGCAGGGAAAAACTCCTTTTTTTGCAGCAGTTGTATTTTCGACCATACCTGTAGCATCAGTACTTTCGGCTATTTGCCTAGTGAAAAGTGCAGCAAGGGCTGTAAAAATTAACTCAGCTTCGCTCGTGTGATCCCGCAGGTTTTGCGTTTTCAGACCCTTAAAATCTTTTCTACTCTTTATAAGTATAGAGCCGTTAAAGGATTCTTTTTAAAGGAAACCTAAACATCTACGCTTACCTACCAGAGCAAATTGCAAATATTTGGACAATAGGAGGTCCGACATTTTGGAGTGGAGAAGTAAATAACACGGCAGTCTTTCCACTTTTAGTAGATTTTTTTGGAAAAGCTGTTCGATTAAATCATGAGGTTTAAGTTTATTTAACCTCTTGATATAAAAGGTTTTCTACTATTATATCTTTAAACCGAAAGGAGATCATATGCTTTTTCATCAGGTTTAAGCAATCTTCGTTGGTTAAATCCAAGTCAAGCCCTTTTTGTAGAAGAAAATCCTAACAATAGCGGAGATGGCTAGCATTTTTTACCTCTCAGAGCCTGAAGGCATTGATTTAATATAACTGGGTCGAAATCGG
>JAJTHR010000320.1 GCA_021298935.1 Parachlamydia sp.
AATTTATTACAATTTTATATTTCGAGGTATTTGTTTTACTAGTTTTTATATATATATATATTGAATTTAAGGAGGGAAATGAAAAAAAAAAAATATTGAATCAAGATAGATGTAATTTAAATGGTCTCTTACTTATTAATTAAGCAAAAGATAACATGATATATCATTAAAATGATCATTAAGTTGGAAACAAATTTACCCCATCGGAATCGAAAAAATATGAAAATGGAGTAAAAATTTAAGAAGAAGGTCATATAAAAAAAAGATAAAATTAGTATAAACATATGAAACCATTAGATAAGTTTATAGCATATCATACATATGATTTTGTGAAGGTTTAAAAAAGAATTACATAAAAAAAGATTACAAAAAAAATTCTTTGTGAAATGAGCAAATATTATGGTTATTAGAAATAAATAGAAAGAAAAAAATAAAACTAATGGAGAAAAAGAATAAAAAGAGTTGTTAATATTTTATTGTCAGCAAAAATATTTGAGAATGGAAATCGATCTATAATTTTCCCTAAACCAAGGTCGAGATATTAAAACAGGATATTTTAACGAAAAAAAATTAAATCAAGATTTTAGAGAGATGTTTTATAGGCATAAAAGTTGTTAGCTTAGAAGAAAGACAGATTGAAAAATCGAGCTGAAAAATCACAATCATCAATTTTAACTAAAATTGAATAGTAAAATAATAATATGTCCAATTTTGCTTAAAATTAAAAAATATATGATGATCCGACAAAAAATGTAAATTATGACAACATTAAAGTAAAGATAGAGGATAAATTCTAATAAATATATATTTTCGGTCAAGTTAAAGAATAGTATATTGAAAAATGATGTAAAAATACTAAATTTTTCAATCAATCAATAATGAATAAAATAAAGAAGTTTATATTTTTTTATGTGATCCAACAGCAAATAACCTAAGCAAAAAATAGTGAGGTGTTGGTGATAATTAGAACTGATATTTATTTTATTTTTATTTATGTATGGTTATGATTGTGTAACAACTTATTTTAGACAGTGGAATGGGTTGAATTTTATATCTTTTGAGAATGTGTGTATTTAAAGAATAAATAAGTTAAAATAAAAAATGAAGAATTTTTAACATTTGGTTAAATATTATCAAAGTTAATTGTTTTGAATTAAAATCATATCATTGAAATTTAAATTTGTGTTATTACAAACTAAAGTATAAAAAATAATAATGAAATATTCATTAGGTCAATAAATAAAAAACGAAGAAAATTCAACAAAAATGAAATATAAAGTGAAAAAACTGTTCTATAAGTTATTTAAGAATATCCTTTTCTTAAAAAAGAATCGTGTTCTCATCACATATAATAATTCCAGGCAAAAATTGAAAAAATAAAAAGTTTGTAATGGAAATGATTTTTTATTTGTTTATCCAATTAATTTTATAAAAAATTACATCAAGAATTAACCAGAAAGAGTGGTAAAAATTAGTAAAAAAAAAAATTGATCTTATGAATAAATATTCACTCACATCAAATCTAATTTTATAATTTTTATTGCATAATTGGTGATAATACAATAAATGATAACATAAAAAAAAAAGTACTTTTATGATAAAGTTTATTACGATTATTATATATATAAAAAATGTTTTCCTTATCAGTTTGTCAAATTTTGAAAGTTCATCTGCATGTACAGAATTATAATGTAAAGTGCATACCATAAAACCTAATCTCGCAAGGCATAATGTAATTTACCATCCTTAAAAAATTTAATTAAAGAGCAAGTAAACTCGATCTTCTAATAAAGTAAAATAGAAAAGAATAAAAAAAAATTAGAAACAAAGAGGGAGCGAATGATAAGAATGCATTACTAATGGTGGTAAAAAATGATTTATTTCATACACCCTTAAATATTCAAATATTAATAATTCAAAACAAATAGTAAGTTAATGGAAGAATATTTAATCTAAAATGATCAACATAAGTGAAAATGTTTATTAGAAGAAAGTATTTAAAGATGGTCACTAATTTACTTTAAGAGCTTAAAGATTTGATAAGAGTCGTCTAGTATAAAGCACGAAGAAAATAGCGTTTTTATGATTTAATAACAGGGTATGTCCATTACTGATTTTTTTTATTATTATTATTTTTTTTTTTACTAATTATTAGTTTTAGATTAAGTATAATAAGAAATATTGATCAATAAAATACTAAAAATTAATTTAAAAAAAAAAAAATAATAATAAAAGTGTATGTTCAAAATTTAGTATAAAAATAATGTGTTTTAAATTATCATCTCTCACAATTTATCCTCATTTAAGCATTTTTAAATGATTAAATCATTATTAATCTGTTTATCTTTGATTATATATTGCTTTTGGAGGATTTATTAAATAAAATTTTCCAAAACAAAGCTCCAAAATATTGTCAATTTTTATTTTTTTCCACATTTTTTTTGGTAAATTGATTTTTTTTTCTTGAATAACGATGAATCTTGACTTCAAATTTAATTATTTTCTATTTTTTATTTTTTTGATGATAAATCCTTTTGCTTTTAAATTTTTTATTAATAATTGCAATAATCTATTTGCCTATTGAATGTTTTAGTCTTTCTTTTTGTATGTCAAAGTTTGGAAGTAAATTATTTAAGGATTAAAAGGAATCAAATGATTTACTAATCTATAAACATGTTCATCCATTTTGTCAATATTATTTGATGAAAATTAAATTTAACAAGAATAGACACATTTTTATTTGGCTAGTGAAAAATAAGTATAATTTTTATATTTTCAAAA
>JAJTHR010000323.1 GCA_021298935.1 Parachlamydia sp.
GATGGAACATCATCAACTCATTGGCAGAAGCAGTTGCTGGATCACCTAGGTTGGTTTTAAGGGCGACTTAACGAACGATATGTCATTTATCACCTCGCCTCGTTTGCGCAGCAAACGGGGCGAGGTGGTGAATAGTCACAATTTATACCTGTTTTTTTTAAAAAATCTATTTTTTATTTTCTAATTGAATATATCAAACTTTTCGAGAGGATAAAAAATTGATTATGCTAGAATTTAATAAAAAATAAGAACAAAGTATATTAAAATTGTTTTTTGTACAATCACTTAATTTTAAAGTAAGATCAGCCCATTCTGCGTAAAGCAAGGAACGCTGTTGATAGAAATCGTGCAAAGTTTGATTCTCTGGCAGGTAGGCCGGGGCGGTAGGAAGCCGCTTGACAAGCAAGCTGAATGGAACATCAAGGTACACAAGCTTCGCATGCTTACGCAGAGACAGGCCGCACTCCACGGATTCTAAAATCCCCCCGCCGGTTGCGATGACAGCTAGCTGCTTTTTATTTTCTATCTCAAAGAGCACTTTTTTTTCAGCTTCTCGAAAGGTGCGAGGGCCGTACCGTAAATAAATTTCCCTTGGCGATAGCCCTGCATGTTGCCGGCTTAAAGAAGCATCCGTATCGATGAAGTTCCATTGCAGCTTTTCTGCCAGCAGGGCGCCAAGGGTTGTTTTCCCGCTTGCCTGAAATCCAATGAGGGCAATGTTAGAGACGCTCAAGGGAAGCGCCTGCTTTTTGCATGTCCTCAATAAAATGAGGGTAGCTTTTTTGAATGCAATCCACTCCCTGCACCACCGTTTCTCCCTCGGCCCCCATGCCCGCTACAATCAATGCCATGGCAATGCGATGGTCTCCATGGCTATCCACCATGGCTCCTTTAAGTTTGGACAGACGAATGCAAAGCCCCTCTCCCCATTCTTCGATACACGCCCCCATCTTGCTTAATTCGGTCCTCATGGCGTGCAGGCGATCAGATTCTTTATTGCGTGCATTGGCAGCATTGACTAACTGGGTCTCCCCTTCTGCAAAACAACCCAGCACTGCCAAAATGGGTACGGCGTCAATGAGCGGATTGACATCCACAACGCTCCCCTTCAAGCTGCCATCAGGGTGAACAACCCATTGATTCTTTGTATAAGAAATCGATGCGCCCATTTGCTTTAAAATAAAGAAAAGCTCTTTGTCTCCCTGAACATCTTCCATGTCCGCTCCCTCAATAATCAATGCAGAGCGGGTGACTAGGGCGGCAGCGAGAGGAAATGCCGCTGCGCTTAAATCGCCCGGTATTGTGGTTTGAAAGGCAGGACGCTTTCTTTTCCCATGAATGATAAAGCGCTCAAAGTTGTCGTGGCTGTATTGCACGCCTAATCGGTCCAGCCAGGAGAGCGTCAGTGCCAGCCATGGTTTTTCTCCTGCCTGCCGGGCAGTAATTGTTGTTTTACCGTCAATAAAGGAGGCAGCCATCAATAGCGCAGACACAGGCTGCGAATCAATGCCATCCATGTGAATGTTTCCTGCCTGTAAAGGCCCCCTTACAGTAAAAGGGGCATAATCGCCACCTGATGGGAATAAGTGGGCACCCAGCTGCGCCAGGCCGCTTCGCAACGCCCCAATCGGCCGGTTTGAGCAAATGGAGGCATCGCCTGTCACCTCGATTTCGCATTCCCCAAGCGCTGCCAGAGCTGCTCCAAAACGGAGCACTTGTCCAGAATTTCCCGCATCGATGATTTTTTTTTCAGACGCGGGCTGCCCGCTCACTCCCTGGATATAAATTGCGTTTCCTTTTTTTGTTATGCAGGCGCCTAATGCCTGGGCTGCCTGAAGGGCTCTTTCACAATCTGGGGAACTGAGAATCCCTTCTATACAGGAAGTGCCATGGGCCATCGCTCCCAGCAATATGGCGCGGATGGAGTGGGACTTGGAGGGAGGCAAAACGACTCTTCCGTCTAAAGTGGATTTTTTTACGCGGATGGCGTTCGATAAAGGATGTGCTTCCCAAATGACGGCACGTACTTTTTCCTCTTCAACTTCACAAAGCCAACGTTTGAATTGCTTAGCTGCCTGAGCCACAAAAAGCTCGACGCCTGAATGGACGATGCACCCTTTTTCCCTCGCACATGCCATTAAAGGAGTATTATCGAAAGAAACGGCATCTAACACCCGGGATCCAGGTAATAGGCAATCGGGAGAAATAGGCATTTCATAAGGGGGCTGCATGCCGACAGAGGTGGCATTGATTAAAATGTCATAGCCTAAACGGGCGTATTCAGGCATCTCTTCCAGACTGCCCCAATCGCACCCTAATAGAGAGGCTAAATGCTCGGCCTTCTCTGCTGTACGATTCAGGATGATCGCCTCTCCTCCTGCATCCTGGGCTGCCTTGGCAATGGCATAAGCCGTGCCGCCCGCCCCCAAAATGATGATTTTCTTCCCCTTTACATCACCCAAAATTTGCAAGGCCCCAGTGCCATCCGTATTATCGGCATACATATTGGATGGCTCAAAATGTAGTGTATTGCATGCAAAGGGAGAAACGCTCTCCATTAGGGACGCTATGGCTTTTTTGTGGGGCATGGTGATGCTTAAGCCTGCGATGTTCAAATTTTGAATTTGATTCATAAACGCTTGCAGCTCATTTTTTGCCACTGTAAATTTATAGTAGATACCATCCCTTTCAAAATGTCTTAGCACAGCATTGTGGGTGATGTGGCTAACGCTCTGCACGACGGGGTCACCGACCAAACCGAAGAGGGCCGTCGCTTGCGTTAACCTTTTAAAGTGGTAGACATCCACCATTGTTTGCAGCGGAATCTGTCCAGGCGCTGTTTCTATCCCCTCTTTTAAAGCAGCAAATGTGAAAGGCTGCCCGGACAAGGGACTCAATACCCTTGTGCAATCCCCCTCTTTCCCCAAGCCGATCAAGCAAAGGCAGCTTTTTCGTTGATTAATTTGCTTGGCCTTGTTTAATAGTGCCAGCCCTTCAACGGCTGAAGAGACAGGAACTGCTAATTTATAATAATGACCCGGGAGGGAAAGAAGCCGTTCAATGCATGCATCGAGGCAAAAAGGGGCTTGCCCTCTTTCGTGCCATGAAAGGATCCACTTTGTCTGCGGTGATAGATCTTGCAATTCCCTGATCTGGCAAAGAGGCAAGTCAGCCTCTAAATCCATGTAGGCCGGTTGTTGAAGAGCCATTGCCTTTAAAATAGCAAACCGGTCTCCCCTATAGCGGCCTCCTTGATGGGCCGAACGCAGCGTCAGTAAAAGGGTTTTTGGCAAAAGCTCTTTCAGACGTTTGATAGTGCTGTTTGTAGGATCCAAATAATCCATGCGCACCTCAATCCAATCGGCAAAAGGGGTGGCCTGTAGGATGGCCCGTTCAATTTCTTGAATGGTGGAAAAAGCGAGGGAAACACAAAGCGCTGTCGGGGAACTCATAGCGGATTTTTAGTTTATAAACCTGGAACAGAAAAATTATCAATGAAAAGCTGATAGTCCTGCCGGTTAAAATCGGTATTTTTTACCACATAGGTCAACACATAAACCGTTTTATTCAGTAAGAAAGTTTTGCCCTCAATGTCATAATCCTTATTTACCATATGAAAATCGACAGCGGGCTGTTTTTTGAATTCAGCATCTCTAGACTCAAGCAAATGGTTATCAGGACTGCTGGCAACAAGCTCTTCCATCACTTCATTCAAGAGCTCATTGGCATTGACAACCTTATAGTTGGGCGGATAAGTAATCACGCTGACCATATAGACGGACCCTTGAAGATTTTCAGACGCATATATTTCATACAAACGTTTCATATCCGTTCCAGGGACAGCGACCGTTTCTTTGACAAATTGAGGATTGGCAGGAAAAAGGGCTTTAAAGGTATTATTTTCAGGGGTAAATTCATTCCAGTCGGCCTGGCGTGGAACATTAAGTTCACCGGATGTCGAACCGGGTAAAATTTTGTAAGAATCTTTCAGATTGGATGCCAGGAAAAGAATAGTGAGCATCAGTAAGGCGAAGACCGATAAAATAATGGTTTTGTACATGGATCCTCTGTTTTATCCTTCAAGTATGAGGGGCAGGCGATCCACCACTGAAGAGGGGCCTGCAAATTGAATAGGCCCGGGTGATTGATAGTCATCTTTCATCCCCCATTCTTCCCTCATTTTACAAAATTTTTGAAATGCAAATCCATTTAAATCGACCAGCGCTTTTTGAATGACGATTTTTTTCTTCCCTTCACGATTTTCCTCTCCGAGCATTGAAGTAATCGGTACGCCTAAAACAGACCACTCCTCCACTGGTTTCGTTAGACCTTTAATGCAGGCCATGTAACCGTTTTTTTTATTTTGTATAAGTAGGGTTGCTGCAAATCCCAGTGCGTAGCAATAGGCGGCATCAAAGTTAGTCGGCAAGGCTGAGCGCCCTTCATACCCGCAAAACTGCGGCTGTGGATTAAATTTTCCTTTGTAAACGCCTTGTTTTTTTAGTAGCTCAAGCTCGTTCTGCACAAGTTCAAGAAGAAGACGCTCTGTTTCAATCTTGGACACCTGTACATTACCATGGGCATCCCGCTCAAGCAAAAGCTGCCTTTGTATCAATTCAGGAAGACTTTTTAAACAATTAGTGGAAGAGTGGCTCAATAAGGGAAGCAAATAGTCGAGCTGCGCGGCATGGGAAGCGACCCAATTTTGATCGGAGGCCAAGATCGAATTCAACTCCTTGATCATCTCTTTAATATCGGAAACGAATTCGATCAAACCCTCAGGGACAAGGATGACACCGTAATCAAGGGAGTTGTCAGCCCGCTTCCGCACAAGGTCTGCAATCATTAAAACCACATCTCTTAATGTCAATTGGCGCTGAGCGACTTCTTCGCCAATGAGAGCCAAATTAGGATGGGTCTGCAGCGCGCATTCAAGGGTAATGTGGGAAGCTGATCTTCCCATGAGCTTGATAAAATGGTAGTATTTCTTCGAGGAGGACGCATCAGTTTGAATATTCCCAATGATTTCGGCATAAATTTTAGTAGCCGTATCAAATCCAAAAGAGAGCTCGATAAAGCTGTTTTTTAAATCCCCATCAATCGTTTTTGGCACTCCCACCACACAGGTAGACTGTCCGTTTTTTTTAAAGACTTCCGCTAAAAAGGCGGCATTCGTATTGGAGTCATCCCCGCCTATCACCACCAGGCCGTCTAAACCAAGCTCCCTGACCGTGGCTAAAGCACCCTGAAACTGTTCTTCTTTCTCAATCTTGGTACGTCCCGAGCCGATGATGTCAAATCCTCCCTGATTGCGATAATTTAACAAAAGATCTGCGTTGATTTCTACCCACTTGTTAGAGATGATTCCTGCCGGCCCATCCAAAAACCCGATAAGGGAGCTGACTGGATGCAATTTTTTCAAGGCATCAAACAGCCCTGCAATCACATTATGGCCCCCACTCGCCTGTCCGCCCGACAGCACCACTCCAATTTTTAGGGGTAAAAACTCATCAGCCCTCCCTTGAAAAAAGCTGACAATCGGTTGAGAACAGGTTAAAGGGAATTTTTCTTCAATAAATGATGGACAGGGGATGATTTCTTCTTCCTTCAGCGCCAGTTGTGAAAGATTTGCAAGGGAGAGGGGAAGGGGCGGTTTGTATGCCAGCCGCGCTTGTTGCAGGGGGCTTTTGGAATGATTCATGTACCTCCTAAAAGGGTTTTTTTAAACCAATCACAGGTTTCCTGGATGGCAATTTCTTGCTCGCTTGCTTCAGAGAAGTCATGGTCGCTATTGGGGAGCACAATAAAGCGGGTGTTTTCAGCTTCCCCGCGGGCTTTTTTATACCCTTTTGCATGCTCGATTTTCACGACAAGATCCTGCTCGCCATGAATATGTAAAAGCGGGACGTTTTTCAGCTCCGCCACATTTTTTTCAATGTCCAATTTAAAAAATTGCTGCAGAAAATCCATGTTAGGGAAACTGGCCGGTAAGTGCTTCAAAATATCCTTGGTAATGAGCAAAGCAGGATTGGCTTTTACCGTTTCCCACAGCTTTCTCCAAGGCTCACTCGTAAAGACAGGAGCCCATAGAGCCAAACTTTTGACGCCAGGAAAAGCACTGGCGGACAAAATAGCAATGGCACCGCCAAGCGAGCGGCCAAGTAAGCCAATACTTTCAGAATCTACTTGAGGATGATTTTTTAAAAAATTTAGGCAAAGCAGGGTGTCGCTCAGCTTGCCTTCCATGGTAATATCTTTAAAGTCCCCCTCGCTATCGCCGGCGCAGCGGTAATCAAAACGGAGGACTGCGATCCCTTCAGCCGCCATTCTTTTAGCCAAGCTGACAAACAATCGGTACTTGCCGCATTTATTCCCTGCAAAACCTGAACAGATGACAATAGCCGGGACTTTTTGCCCTTTTAGCGGGCGGTGAAGAACTGCAAAGATTTTTTGACTCTGGTTGGTTAAAACAACGCTTTCACGCTCTTCCACTTTTTGCATAGCAAGCCCCTAGAGTTGATTTTTTTACAAATTAACGCGATGTGCGTTTTTTTATACGAAAGAAAATTAACATTCCGGGACATTAACGGCCAGCCCCCCAAGCGATGTTTCTTTATAAATGTCTTTCATGTCATGACCCGTTTGGCGCATGGCTGCAATGACCTGATCGAGGGAAACTTTGTGCGTCCCGTCGCCATGGATCCGAGCGAGCCTTTCGGCATTGATGGCTTTGGTTGCCCCCATTGTATTCCGTTCGATACAGGGAATTTGAACGAGCCCCCCGATCGGGTCACAGGTAAGTCCCAAATGGTGCTCCATCCCAATTTCCGCCGCATTTTCTACCTGCTCGTTAGTGCCGCCCCTTGCAGCAGTAAGGCCGGCCGCCGCCATCGAGCACGCGACCCCGACTTCCCCCATGCACCCCATTTCAGCAGCTGAAATGGAAGCCCCTTCCTTATAAAGGATTCCCATGGCACCAGCTGCCAGAAAAAATTTTACAATTCCTTCCTCTGAAAAATGCTTATCAAACTTTTCGTAGTAGTGCAAAACAGCAGGGATCACTCCTGCAGCCCCATTTGTGGGCGCTGTAACGACACGGCCGCCGGCCGCATTTTCCTCATTCACGGCAAGGGCCCAGAGACTGACCCAATCCATGACCTCGGCCGGATCTTTTTCTTCGATTGGCAAATGCTCTTTTTCCTTTAAATAGCGGTAGATCCCGGCAGCGCGTCTTTTTACATTCAGCCCGCCCGGCAAAATCCCTTTTTTCTCACATCCCCTTCTGGCACACTCTTTCATTACCTCCC
>JAJTHR010000108.1 GCA_021298935.1 Parachlamydia sp.
ATGTTTTTGGTTATCTGAAAACTTCATGCCAAGGATGTTAGCAATATGCTTAGTAAGAGTGAAGAGAAAATAAAGAAAATTATTTATCACCTCGCCTCGTTTGCGTAGCAAATGGGCGAGGTGGTGAATAGTCACCATAAATTCAAGCCGGCTAAACTTTTGTAAGAAAAACACCCCATTATTTCTTACACTCCCGCAACCTTCAACCGTTTCGAATACATTACCTATATAAACCCTCAAGTAAGTAGCGAAAGATCGTTAAATAGGTGCGTGTAAAAAAACTTAAAAAATCTGGCGGTTTTGTTTGGGGCATCCCTTTAATCAAATGCGACTGCAAATAGAAATCGCCCTCAAAATAGTAGGGCCGGCTGGAGCGTTGTTGGATGAAGGGATGTTCACTTGCAAGCGGGGGTGTTGGCACGGGGGTTGAAAGATCGACTGGATAAACTGCCTGCCTGTGTTTGCGCAACCCGTTTTGGATAATCTGAAACTGATCGTAGATGAAACCCTCCCCTTTTTCATTGAAATTTGAGAAATAGTAGGGTGATGCCTTGAGCATCTCCTCTGCTGCTGTCACGCGGTATTGGTTGAAGCGTTTTTCATGCAGGATCCAGACGACAGTCCAGCCAAGCGAGCGGTAATCGCGGTTTCTCGCCGCCACTTCCTCCGCACTAATCGGGGAACATTGAATTTCAAATACAATTTTTTTTGAAAGCCAAGCCGCATCGGCGATCCTCCCAATGGCCGGCATCCGATACTCCAGCATACAATCTTTTTCAGGCAGCAAGTCCAAAATGTAGGTTTGAAGGTGAATATGGATGATTCCTTTTTGATGCTGCCTACATGCCCGCTCCGGTTGAAGATGAAAAAAATGGGATTTTTTATGCCGTCCGCTTTTCAGCCTGACTGGTCCGCCGCATTCCATGCAAAAGTAATTACACCCCCTTTCCGCCTGATGCGCGTGCACCAACCGACTATCTGCCCCCAATGCATAGATTTGCATATTTAATCCCTTTCCTGTAATTTTATTCGTAAAAAAACGTTTTTCTCTGTATTTTTAAAAAATATTTGTTTAAAAGGCCATTTTTTTAGAAGCAGAATGACACTATCAAAAGGGCTCCTCCCTTAGGAAATCAATGAATAATAAAAATTTCAAAAATCACTTCACCCAGCAGCATCAGCAAAAGATTGATGAGTTGATCAGCATTTCGAAGGAACAGGGTTTCATTACCTATGAAGAGATCAATGAAATCCTTCCGATGTCTTTCGATTCCGCCGATCAGATTGACCAGGTGCTGATTTATTTAAGCGGGATGGACATTCAGGTCCTCAACCAATCCGAAGTGGACAAGCAAAAAGAGCGCAAAAAAGAAGCTAAAGAGCTCGAAAACCTGCCCAAACGCTCAGAAGGATCGCCTGACGACCCTGTCCGCATGTACCTTAAGGAAATGGGTTCCGTCCCGCTCTTAAGCCGTGAAGAAGAAGTGGAAATTTCCAAACGAATTGAAAAAGCCCAGGTTCAAATTGAGCGGATCATCATGCGCTTCCGCTATGCGACCTCTGAAGCCATCTCCATCGCCAACTATCTTTTAACGGGGAAAGAGCGCTTCGACAAATCAATTACTGAAAAAGAAGTGATGAACAAGCAAGAGTTCATGACGCTTCTTCCTAGACTGTGCCAGCTGTTAAAGGAAGAAGACTTAAACCTTGAAAAGCTCCTCATCCAGTTAGAAAATCCCGAACTGAAAAAAATGGAAAAAGGGAAAATCGTCGAAGACATTGAAAAATGCCGTATCCGCATGCAAGCCTATTTGAGACGCCTGCACCTTAAACACAATATTATCGACGATTTTGTAGAGGTCATCCTACGCGCCTATGATCGCTTCCTCTTTTTGGAAAATGAAATCAAAGAACTCATCCCGCGCGCAGAAAAAAACAAATTTGCCGGCTTAAAACTTGCTGCAGCTAAAAGAAAACTTGTCAAAAGAGAGTTGGCTGCCGGAAGGCTGCTTGACGACTTTAAAAAAGACGTCAAGATGCTGCAGCGCTGGATGGATAAGAGCCAGGAAGCGAAGCGAGAAATGGTGGAATCGAACCTGCGCCTTGTAATCTCGATTGCCAAAAAATACACCAACCGCGGCCTCTCTTTCCTCGACCTCATTCAAGAAGGAAATATGGGTCTAATGAAAGCGGTGGAAAAATTTGAATACCGCCGAGGCTATAAGTTCTCCACCTATGCGACTTGGTGGATCAGGCAAGCCGTCACACGGGCGATCGCCGATCAGGCCCGTACAATTCGTATTCCGGTGCACATGATCGAAACGATCAACAAAGTGCTGCGCGGCGCCAAAAAGCTGATGATGGAAACCGGACGCGAACCAAGCCCGGAAGAGCTCGCCAAAGAGCTTGGCATTACACCAGAAAGGGTCCGTGAAATCTACAAAATTGCCCAGCACCCGATTTCCCTGCAAGCGGAAGTGGGCGATGGCGGAGAAAGCCAGTTTGGAGACTTTTTGGAGGACACGGGAGCCGACTCCCCGGCCGAAGCCACAGGTTACTCCATTTTAAAAGATAAAATGGGAGAGGTTCTCTCCACGTTGAGCGACCGTGAACGCAAAGTGTTGATCCAACGCTTCGGACTGCTTGACGGCAAGCCCAAGACGCTGGAAGAAGTAGGTGTGGAATTCAATGTCACAAGAGAAAGGATCAGGCAAATCGAGGCGAAGGCTTTGCGTAAAATGCGCCATCCAATCCGATCCAAGCAACTGAAAGCCTTCCTTGATCTTCTTGAAGCCGAATAGGCGACAACTGTAATGAGTCAACAAACAGGGCTGCCGGCAGAAAAAATTCTTTCCCTTCTTGATCAAGAAGGGCTGCTTGGCAAAGCTCTGCGGGGCTTTGAGCAGCGTTCCCAGCAGAAAAGCATGATGGCCAATGTCATCGAAGCCTATAACGGCGATCAAATCGCCTTGATTGAAGCAGGTACAGGAACAGGCAAAAGCCTGGCCTATCTTCTGCCTGCCCTTTTATGGGCTGCTGAATACAAAGA
>JAJTHR010000332.1 GCA_021298935.1 Parachlamydia sp.
AAGCAGATCTTTTGAATCTCAATTAACTTCAAAAATGCTCGCAATATTAGTAAAATATTGCTGCGCTTTTTGAATTAATTGATTTTTCAAAATCTCTTGGCTTTCATTTTGCTCTTTTTGGCAGAGGTGAGTTATTTTAAGCGGACTATTTGACCGGTTTCCCACATTGAAAATTATTCTTGGACATATAGAAGAAGCCCTCCCTTACCTGCTTTGGCGCTTTGACAGCCGCTTCAGTCGGATCCATTCAATGCGCGAATTAAAGAAGCCCTTATCACATTACATTCGTGAAAATTTTTTCGTCACCACATCAGGCGTGTATGCAAACGGCCCTTTGCTTTGCGCCATGAGGAGTTGGGGTTAGGACGGGTTTTATTTTCAGTGGATTATCCTTATGAGTCATCAAAAGTTGCTTCTGAATTTATTGACTCACCTCTGCCAAAAAGAGCAAAATGAAAGCCAAGAGATTTTGAAAGATCAATTAATTCAAAAAGCGCAGCAATATTTTACTAATATTGCGAGCATTTTTGAATTAATTGAGATTCAAAAGATCTGCTTATTCATCTGCTCCTTTTGGCAGAGGTGAGTTATTGAGAAGGTGCCCATCAGTGAAGAAGCCAAACAAAAAATTTGCTATGAGAACGCAAAATCACTCTTAAAAATTTAGTCGACACACCTCATTAAATTGACTACCACAGAGCACACAGAGAGAGATTTTCTGAGTTAATGTGATGTGTGTGAAACGGATCATCTTGTAATTGAGGATTGCTTATTAATGAAGGGTTTTTATTAAACGCTCCATCTGCTGGCGGTCCGGGGCTTGGCAGATCGCTTTGAAATCATTTGTGACAGGAGCCAGATAGGTGATCTGGCTGTCAGTGATGACAATTTGCTTATCCTTAAGATGCAAATGCAGGAGGCTCCAGCAAGCCAGCGTTAATACGGCATGCAGGCTTCTGCCAAAAACTGTTTTTTTATGATTAATATTTGGCTGAAAAGGGGCTTTCAAAATGACATGATCAAATGTGGCTTCCTCCACCGTGATGCCCATCGCTTGGGAAATGGGAATGTGTCCGTGCAAGTAATCTTCTAATTGCTTTTCACCCGTCTCGCGTTGCCATCTTTCGAAAGTCAAGGCTGTTAATATATGATCTTCCCACTTTCCGTTAATCAATAGATAATTTTTCGCGCAGCCTTCTTTTTCAAACCTCAGACGTTGCAAAAGGCGGGCGCTTCTTTCATTGACAGGCATGTAATTCGCCATTACGCGATGAAGACCCCGTTTGCTAAAGAGATATTCAAGAAGGCAGCTCAGCGCTTCAAACAACAACCCTCTTCCCTCATAGTCTTTATCAATCTTATAACCCAGGGTGCAGGCTTGAAAGGCCCCTTGATAGATTTGCGTAAAATTGCATAGCCCTATTAAATTTAAGGGATTATCTTTTAAGAAAACGAGATAGCGGAAAGAGCGGCTCTCTTTGCCTTCCTGTACCCAGGCATTCATACTCTCTTCTAAAGAGAGGGAGCTTTCTGTTTCCCAGCGGGAAAGATGTTCCCGATTCCTTTGCTCAAACTCCTGAATCGCTATTAAATCGTCGCTTTTAAGCAAGCGTATTAACAAATGGGTCGTTTTGAAGGCTTCCATTGACAGATTACCTCCAGAGTGATAATCAATAAAAAAAATAGGATAACGATGAGCCCCTTTTTTTTCAGTTTAAATTCGCTCGCTCCCCTAGAAAAGCAGGAGGGGGGGGCCCTCTGGCAGGTCACAGCTCAGGAAGCTTCCGGTTTGGCAGGCATTTCTTTCATGTCCCTTCAATTGAGCCCCAACTATTTTCTTGCACCGCAATGGCATGCGAATGCCGGTGAACTTGTATTTATTGATAAAACCTCTAACCCCCTTGTCATTGTTCCATTATGCAAAGATTTTTTTATCCCTTATTTTTTGCCTCATCCTGCTTGTTTGCACATTTTGAACCGATTGAAAGCGAGGCCGATATTGAATCCTGCATGCGTTTTTTAACGAGTACAGGCAGTCAATCAGGAATCCTTTATGAAGGAAGCTGTGGAGGATTAGTAGGCAAGCATTTACCGCTAAGTTTTTATTCCACGCCTGCCTACTGGTCAAAGTACGTCGGCGCGCTTCCCGGTAATGATTTAAAAGTGATCGATGTCTTTGCTCCATGGACGCTGACGCCGCTTAATAATTCTTTGCGGTCTCCCGGGTCTGACTTGCAAGCGGAGCGCATCAATGCATGGAATGGGGCAAATATTTATGATGCGGCGTGCTGGCAAATTGCCTTAGGACTGCATGGTAAAGCCTATCAGGACAAAGATCTCCTTGACATGGCAGAGAATCAAACGACATTACTGACTTTAGGCTATGATGGAAATGGGGATCAGGCACAGGACAATGCCAATCGGGCGACCACCCAGGATAATGGGGTCTTTTCCTATCATGGCATCGCGCTTAAAAATCCGCGCCAAGCCTACTTCTTCCGCATGGTTCCAAGGAGCTATGTGTCTGAAGATCCCTTCCTGCATGATCCGGACAGCATCCACCATATAAGCATACAGGGAGCCCTCCCAGCGCCTCCCACCCCCTTTGCTCTTGGAAAAGTCACCTGGATGGACTGGAAGCCCATTACAGGAGAAAATGGCTGGGCCTTCTTGATCGGACCCCTGCAGTTGGAAAGACTAAAAATGAAAATGGAGGGACGCTCCTTTGTCGCTCTCCAGGCACCCGGACTTCAAAATGCCATCGATGTGCTGACGGCCTTTCAATACATGCAATCCCCCATCGGGGCCCTTTATTATGCGTGTGGGGGCTCTTTAGGGAACCAAGGGGATAAGCCCGTCAATCCCTATCAAGTCTCGGTTGAAAACAATTTTTCTGTCTTGGCAGGCCTTAAGATATTAAAACAGACTCTGCTTGAATTAGCGCAAGGTCTGCCAAGCCTGGATGCCCCCTCAAAGGAAAAAATTGAGGCAACCCTTCAAATGATCGATGTGATGTTGAATGGGGGCAAGACTGCGCATGGCTATGAGACCGAAGGTTTACTCGCCTTTTTAAAAAAGTATGGTTTCGATAAAGAAAAGGGAGTTTTTTTACAAGGCGGTCTTGCCAATCAACCGGGGAGCCCATCATGGATTCCCGAAACCGGAATGCATGCGGTCGATGTCACAACGTGGGGTGGGGCAGTTACTGGCCAATCCCTGATCGATAGCTGGTTTGGCTTTGGCGCTGCGTTTTCCATGTGGGAGAATGTCAAAAGCTGGGGAGGTTATTACGGGCCGGATGGCACCCTTTGGGGGGTCGGATATTCGGATAAAGACGAAAATGGCATCCATGGGGACTTTAAAAAAGGGATCAACTCGGGAGAGTGGACGGCCGGCGCCATTAATCTGGTTCGCTGCCTGATAAGCCAATATGAAAAGGTCTCAGGGGATCAAGCAGCGGTTTATGTCCGTTCGTTAAAGGCAGACCATGCTTCATTATGTAAAAATTTCATCACGTTAAGAAGCGACAATTATGCCACTTGTCCCGCCTACGAAGAGGTAAGGCCAAAAAATTATAATGCCTTAATTTCCTTACCTGCTGGCACACACGCTTACCTGTATGCCAGCAAAAGGTACATGATCCCGTTCGGCTGGTTTTCCAATCCGATTCCGTCCACCACCTCGACCGCATGGGCCATCATGCTCCACTATAATTACAATCCTTTTCATCCTGACGGGTCTTATGAGTGAAAAACTGCTGAGCGCTTTTATTTTTTTTCTTTTTATTCTCACCTCGTGCGAGCGCCATTCAGCTGTAGAAATCAGAAAACAAAATGTGAATAACATCGAACTTGCCTATTACACAAGAGGGCAGGGTGAGCCTCTTCTCCTGATCATGGGGTTTAGAGGCACAATGTCGATGTGGGATCCCCAATTTTTAGCTGAGCTTGAAAAAAAATACACGCTGATTCTTTTTGATAATCGCGGGGCCGGGTTTTCTTCCGATACGGAAAATAATGACACGACCATTTCACAAATGGCCCAGGATGCGGCCGACCTGTTGGATCAGCTAGGGTATAAAAAGGCCCATATTTTAGGGTGGTCGATGGGCTCCAGAATTGCCATGGATTTAGCGTTGCAATTTCCTGAAAAAGTGCGGACTTTAATTCTTTGTTCCCCCAATCCCGGAGGAAAACGGCAGGCAGTCAGGCGATCAGGTGCTTATGCCAAACTTTTGGACGTGGATCTATCGAGTGAAGAGGGTCTTTCTCTCATTTTCCCCGATTCAAAAAGCGGAAAAAAAGCTTCGAAAAACTATCTTGCGCGCTTAATGAAAGCCATTGAAGGGGGACAGGTCCCTTATGACCTGCGTGTGAACAGCCGCACGGTTAAAAGGCAAAAAGAAGCCTTGGCCCTTTGGGATGAAAATCAAAAGACGTTTGAGCGCCTATCTTCCATTAAAGTCCCCACGCTTGCGGCGGGAGGAGGGGCTGACAGTTTGGATTCTGTGCAAAATGTGGCCATCGTCGCCGAGCAAATTCCTTTTGCCTGGACGGCCTACTATCCTCAGGCAGGCCATAACTTTATTTCTCAGGAAGCGGGCTCTTTCGCAGCTTTAGTGGATGTTTTTATAAAAACAAATCAATAAACGCGATGTTCGTATATTTTCTTAGAAACGAGCTTATACCATTTCCCGAAATTAAAATCATAAAGTTGATTTGTGATCACCTTCATCTTTAAAAGATCTCTCCTTGTTGATATTCAAAGATATCAACTTCGAAAAGATCTTTTAAATCTGAAGCGCTGACAAGCCAACTTTATGGTTTTATTTTTGATAGATGGTATTAATCAATTTTAAAGTTTTTAAAGCTTAGCTGGAAATACGCGCTCAGCAGCAGCTTTCATGCGAAATAAGAGAACATCTTTTGGTGCAACAAACATTTCCAAATCTTGCTCATCAAACAAAATATCAGTTTTTTCAATCTGCACATCCCTTGCTTTCCAAAATTCAGGTTCAATTTTGTTATCGACGTAATGACTTAAAGGTGAGCTCCATGTTGAATTTTCTTCACTAGCTGTAAAAAAAATGAACTTTGGTATGTATTCGTGGTCATTTAAATTCAGTTCATGAATCTCGAAGTCTAACTCGACTAAGAGTGGTTTGGGTTTAACTAGGTTATCAACTACTAAACCTCGTGGAAAGGGACCTCCTAAGCCAAAACTGTCTTCAATCTTTGATTTATTATCAAAAGAAATGCTTGTGAGGATGTCAAAAAACGCTGAATTGGGGGAATCTTCAATTTGATGGATATGGTATTTATTAATAACTCCTACAATAGATAAAAAATTAAAATCTTTATTTAATCTATCATTAATGATTTCCAAATCTGGAAGTAATCTTATACCCTGAGCAGGAACAGAAAACCTTGTAATGTACCCCTTGGGTAAAGTGTTATTGAATTTTGGAGCAAAGGCTCCTTTAACTTCACATATTGTCAAAGGGCGTAAAATACAATTCATATACATATCCATGTTCTGTTCAATTGAGGAATCGTCAACTTTTCAAAAATTTATAACATAAGCATCATTGTAATTCATGGTTTTTGTGTTGGATATGCCCTTTCCAGACGACCTGATTGTCTTAGGAGTCAACTTTTCATACCGGACACTCTTGCATCCGTAGGTTAGGGCGTCAATAAAGGCGATGCGGCCATCCTCTGAATAGGGAATTTTGTCGGGTTGGCACAATCGCGCAAGCCCACTTTTTTTAGCAATTCATAGAGCGCTGCTGCAGCCTTTCCAGATTTTTACCTTTACCATTCCAAAATTGGCCTGTTTCATAATAGGAAGTGGAGAGCCAGGCATCAAAGCTAACGATATTTTTAATCAAAGCCGTGGTATGGAAAGGCTGGGCCTCCAGACATTGCATGAGGAAAAATAAATGCAAGTAGGGCCGTTCCTATAAAAAATATTTTGACTAAAACTCTGCAAAAAATACAATCAAAATTCTAATTTACAAGGAGAAGCTCATGCGCCTGCTCATTTTATTTGCATTCCTGTCATTTACCGGACATGCCCAAGCTGATAAGACAGTTTGGATGGGAGAAATTCAGGCAAACGGTGCACCGAGCGAACTCGTGACTTTGGAGCTCAATCAAGATTACAAAATAAAAGTCAGCGGCTTTATGAACCTTGGAAAATGGATCCAAAAAAGAGAGAAATTAGCTAATGATGCCTGCTACGAATTTAGTGCGGAAAAAGAAATTCAAAAAATAGAGGCCATAAAAAATAGTCTCGATATTAACGTTTGCGATGGAACGTTCCATGCAGATCATATATATGAATCAAAACCCTTTACTGCCAAAAAAAACCGTTTGCATTTTTGGGTAAATGACCATGATTATGATGACAACTCCGGTTCGTTTCACGTGGAATTGATTCAAAAGGAATAAAGTTTCCTTAAAAAGAGGCTTTTGCTAAAGTAGCCGAAAGCCCTTTTTCTCTTTTGCAATTTTTTTGCAAAAAAAAATATTCTTTGGAATGCAAAAGAAGCATCTTTTGATCCTATTCCAGTTTTTTCTAATTATTTTTGTTTATCATACCCTTAAGGACTTAAAAGACTCCCTTGTGATCACGGCAAGCGATGCAGGAGCCGAGGTGATTCCTTTTATTAAAATTTGGGGCATGCTGCCGGCCGCAGTGGCGGCAAGCTATTTTTCTCCAAAATTTATCATTGTCTGGGAAGAGAGAAAACATTTTATTTTTTCGTCACTTTTTTAGTCAGTATTTACCTCATGTTTGCTTTTATCCTTTTTCCTTTACGAGATTACCTTGCCCTTGATCAATTAAAAGATCATTTAAGCGTTATATTACCTGCTGGAGCAAAAAGTTTGATTGCCATGATGGCCTATTGGTTCCACACCCTTTTTTACCTGGCTGCTGAGCTGTGGTCTATTCTTATACTCTCCCTCTTATTCTGGGGATTTTTAAACGAAACGACGACCATGGAAGAGGCCAAAAATTTTTACCCTCTTTGCATGTTTACAGGAAATTTGGCAGGAATCGTATCAGGTCAGTTTTCCCATTTTTTTTGCCATCGCTTGGCCGGTTATTTTACCTGGGAGACAACGCTTCAGTTATTAATTGCAGCAGTCAGCGTCTGTGCCCTTCTCATTTTATGGATTAATCGCATTTTAGCAAAATCGGCTCCCGTTTTAGCCTTCAGAGAAAAAAAGAAAGGATCATTTTCCTTTTTGGAGCAATGCCGGGCCATTTTTTCCAATGGTAAGCTTTTATGCATTGCGGCCCTTGTGATTGGATTTGGCCTGACAACTAATTTGATCGAAGTACTTTGGAAGGACAATATCAAGGCGCTGCATCCTGAGCCTCAAGCCTATAATGCCTATAATGCCTATGTGAACCAGCTCACTTCGCTGATTGGGATGCTGGCAGTGGTGATGGCCCTTTGTTCCAAGTGGCTTTTCAAAAAACTTGCCTGGACGCAAACCGCGCTTGCAACGCCCGTCATCTTGTTCATGACAAGCTCTCTTTTTTTTATTGCATTATTGGTTCCTCAAGAGAATCTCCAGCATATAGCCGATTCGTTTGGACTTTCTTGCACGCATTTGATTGTGACTCTCGGTTCCATTTATTATGTTTGCAGCATGACAGCCAAGTACACGCTATTTGATACGACCAAAGAAATGGCGTTTTTAAGCATTGACTTAGAAGAAAGGACGAATGCGAAGTCGGTGATTGACAGCATAGGCTCGCGTCTTGGCAAGTCAGGGGCGGCTTCTTTTTATCAGTTTTTGTTGATTGTTTTTGGGACTGTTTCAAGTTCCATCCCGCTTATTAGACATCTTGCGTAACTTAAATTTTAATGCATAATATCTCCTTCTAAGAGTGAGGGGAAATGGATAAATACAGAAAAATCAAAAAACTTAATCCAATAGAATTTAGAAGATTGACCGGTGTTCGACCAGGTACCTTTCAAGAGATGGTAAAAATACTTAAAGATGCTGAGAAAAAAAAGATGAGCAGAGGAGGTAAGC
>JAJTHR010000218.1 GCA_021298935.1 Parachlamydia sp.
ACGTCATTGGTGGTGTCTGCTGGGTAGTCTGTCAATCGCTCTTCAGTACGCCAACTGCGCGATGTCTCGGCTCCAGTGGCAAATTCGTTCCACTCTTCATTTTGAGACGTCAGGATTGAAATGTCTTGTCTGGGAACATTAGCGTTGATTAACGTTTGGACGAGTTTTTCGGCTTCTCTGCGGTTTTTTAAAACACCATAAACTGCTTGATTTGCCATAAATTTCCTCCCTATTTT
Organism: Parachlamydia sp.; assembly: GCA_021298935.1. Lineage (GTDB taxonomy): Bacteria > Chlamydiota > Chlamydiia > Chlamydiales > Parachlamydiaceae > Protochlamydia. The sequence continues at coordinate 237 of JAJTHR010000218.1, forward strand.
TTTAGATACAAATTGAAATATAACTTAATTATAGAAGCATTAATGCCCCTATAAACTTATGTTTTAGCGCGTTTCCTTTACTTCAAGTTGGTTATCAACATTATTTACGCCGCTCACTTCTTTTGTCTTTCTAGCAATTTCATTTTTTTCTCTATCATTGTTAACAACCCCTCTTAATGTCACTACGCCATTAACTGTTATAATTTTGACATTTTTAGCATTTGTCGACAAAGCTTCATCACCAACAATTGCCTGGCGAATTTTTTGAGTCACTGCGCGGTCTAGGTCATTCTCAGACTGGTCGCCGCTTGTCATCGTATGGCCGCTACGGTCCCTTTCATTTCGTCCTGTATTATCTACTGCATGCTGACCTTTATTATCTGCTGCATGCTGCCCTCTATTATCGCAAGCCGTGAATACAAGGCACAAAGAGGATAATAGGAAAAGTTTATTTTTCATCTTGTTACTCCGTAAATTTATTTAAGTATCTTATATTCAAGGATCTTTCAATATCATAGATCCTAACCGTACAATTCGGAGAATAGGGATATTTTATTTTAAATCAAATATATTCTTTAATTTTTAAAAGTAAGGAGGTATACTTCCTTTTACTTTTTAATAAACCCAGGTTTTGAGTAACATAATGTCATTCAAATTACAAAAAATGAGCGAATTATGACTGTCATTGATGTTTTGCAAGAAAGGGGATTTATTGAAGCGTTAACGAGCGATGAATTAAAAAAAATGACAGAAAAGCCGATAAAGGTCTATTGCGGCTTCGATCCAACCGCAGACAGCCTGCATTTAGGCAATTTAGTTGCGATCATGGGACTAGCCTGGTTTCAAAGGTTTGGGCATACTCCAGTCGCTTTAATGGGCGGGGCGACAGGCATGATCGGTGATCCCTCAGGTAAAAGTGCGGAACGTCAATTGCTCGATGCCACGACGATTCAAAACAATTTGAATGGCATTCAGAAAAATCTTGAGGCAATTTTAGATTTTAATCATACGACTGCACGCCCTCTTCTTGTAAATAATTTAGATTGGTTTCAGGATTTCAAGCTGATCCCTTTTTTAAGGGAGGTCGGTAAATTTTTCCGTTTAGGCCCCATGCTTGCCAAAGACAGCGTTAAATCGAGGCTGCAAAGCGAAGAGGGAATGAGTTTTACTGAATTTTGCTATCAAACTCTTCAGGGTTATGATTTTTTACATCTCTTTAATGCAGAGAATGTGACGGTGCAGCTTGGGGGTAGCGATCAATGGGGAAATATCATCGCGGGCACGGACCTGATTCGAAAAATTCATTCAAAACAGGCCTATGGCATTACTTTTCCCCTATTAACGAAAAGTGATGGACAGAAATTTGGGAAATCCGAGAAGGGGGCCATTTGGCTTTCACCTGACAAAGTTTCGCCTTATGAATTTTATCAGTATCTCATCAGGGTAGAAGATGCAGATGTCATTAAATTGATGCGCATGCTGACTTTTATGGATATGGCTGAAATTCATGAATACGAGAGAAAAATGCAGGAGAGCGGCTATGTGCCCCGGACGGCACAAAAGAGACTTGCAGAAGAAATCACGCGCATTGTGCATGGTTCATCCGGACTTGAAAAAGCCCTTAAGGTCACTGAAGGAATTGCACCGGGGACTGAGGCCACTCTTAATGTAGAAATCCTGGAAAGCCTGGCAGCTGACATGCCGAACAGGTCTTTTAAAAGGGAGGAAATACTGAATAAAAAAGTCACTGACGTATTGTTTGAAACAGGAATGCAGCCAAGCAAAGGGGAAGCCAGAAGGATGATTAAAAATGGCGGCGTTTCGATCAATAATGTTAAAATTAGCGAAGAAGGTTTTGAAATTAAAATAGAGCATTTTATTGAAGAGCGGCTTCTACTTTTAGCTGCAGGAAAGAAAAATAAATTGCTAATTCGATTAATTTCATAAAAGATCTTGCAGGAAAATTAAAAGCCCATGAAAATGTTCTGAAATTATATTAAAATAGTTCAAGTGGAGGAATTCGAAAGTATGACGTTGGATACAAAGAAAGGCCATACCATGACAAAGAAAAAGTTGATTAATTCCATTTCGCAAGACAAGGGAATTCATCCTAATGATGTGCGCCATGTCATTCAAGCTTTTCTTGATAAAATCACTGACTGCTTATCTCAAGGAGAGAGATTGGAATTTCGAGAATTTGGAGTATTTGAAGTGGTAGAACGCAAGCAAAAAATCGGCAGAAATCCCAAAAAAGCATCTGTTCCCATCGTCATCCCTGCCAGGCAGGCCGTTAAATTTACACCTGGCAAAAAAATGCGCCAAGTGGTTGAAGGGGAAGCGTTTGTGGAAGTAGGCTAATCCTCAACGTTTTTCTTTAAAATTAGGTCCGTCCTCTATGACAAGCAAGCCACCTCTCGATGTTTACAAAGAATCTTTAGCAGAGGAACCGGACTGTCTTTCTCCAATGAGCTCGGCTTTAAACTTTTTTTTTCAAAATCAACCTTTTTCAATGGAAGCGGTCATTGATGATTGCAGTTGGGAAGAAACGTTCATGGCATCGGAAAAGGCCATTGAAAATTGGAAGAAGCTTCTCGCTGCCAACCTTCTTAACTACTTAAGCGGCTCTCCCGTCAAAGACATCTATCAAAAAGTAGGCTACTATGACAAACAGTCATGGGATCAAAGTTCGCAATATTTAAGAGTATTGGTTGCTTTGAACCATTGGCTGGCTAACATGCCCCTGCCGGATATGGGAATTTCTCTGATTGAATATGGAGCAGCCCCCATTAGCTTAGTTGAATACGCTCCTCAGTTGGCAATCCCTTACTCTCCCTACCACCTGGAATTTGGCTTATTTCTGGCCCTGCTTGCTTATTTGACCAAGCGGGAGGATTTAAAAGAGTGGGTGTGCCGTTTAGCAAAATGGCAGCTCAATACATTGGATAAGCATTTTAAACCCTTTAGCTCTTTATTTGTACGGGAAGTAGATGGAAATGATGCATCGCTATTAAAGCTTTATTATTTATTCTTTTATGCTACTTCCTTACTAACAAGGGAAAAAGAATTTGAAAGTGTATCGCAGGCCCTTCGCTTGCAGCCTCAAGAAAACCAGCATGAAGTTCACAAGTTATGGTTTCTGATTGAAAAAATGTTGCCGGCGCCTGCTGACGGCTTTCTCCCCATTTTGTCTTTGCCGGAGCATATTTATGATCCAAGTGCTTCTTTAGTGGGATTTCGCTCGGAAAAGCAAAATGTCATTTGCACGCTGCATGGAGCGAATACAGGTCTTGGCGCATTAAAATGGGGTAATCTGGAAGTTGTCAATTTCGGTCCTCAATATCTTCCCTTGGATAATTGCAAAGGGTTTGGGATTGAGGGTAATTATCTTTCCGATAAGGGCTTGCGTAAATCCACTATTGAATTAAAAAAGAGGGGTTTTTATTTAAAGGGATGCGTCCGCGTTGTGGATGAACCTGATAACAATTTATTCCAGGGAAAATTCAGGGGCATTTGGATGGATGTGTCTCAGGAGCTAAAAAACCCCAATTTTTCACTACAGGCTTCTTTTTTAGGATTAGACGGGTGGGAACAAACGGCTTTTTGCTTTTATGTCAAAGCTTTAAGATGCCGCATTGGAACCCTGAAAACCCTTTTACATGGAAATCTCGACAGCTATCAAGGCTACTCGCACCCCATTTATATTGAAAGTGATGAATGCTCACTGCTTTTTTCAATCCCTGCATTTGAAGGCACTGTTCAAATTATTCCTTTAGGAGATGGAGCAAAATTTTGGGGGGCAAATTTTTTAATTGCCTACCTGCTACATCCTACGCAACGTCATTATAGTTGGGAAATAATTCCAAGTTAATTAATAATAAGAGTCTTATGACAGCCCCCAAATTATTCGCCTTCATTACCTTATTTCTTTTCAGTGCGATTGGACTGGCCGCTTTATTTAAAAGCCCCTCCTCTCTTCCGATGAATGCACACCCGGAAAGCGTTCTTGAGGAGATCGACATTGACGTTGCCATTCAAAGCATTCAGCCGGCCGCCCCTTCTCCTTTAGCATTATCTGGCTCAAAAGCTTCCCAAGAAGGCTTGCCGCAAGGCAATCGCATTGAGGAATTGTTTAGAACAAAAGAGCCAAAACTGCCGATTGTCGAAACACTGATGTATAAAAGCCATGTTCCCTGGCTGAAGGGACGGCCCGCCTGGCTTTCTGATTATGCCTCCCATTATGAAACATCCCGCCATTTTATTGCCCGCAGCCTGAATGGAAAGCCTGATTACGTCAAACAAGAAATTGCAGAAGGGGACCGTTTTAACGTTCTCTGCAAAGAAAAAAATATTGAATTTTATCTGATTGTCGATGCCTCCCGCTGCAAAATGTGGTTTTATTATACCGCAGAAGGGGAGATCCAACCGGTCCTTTTAAAGACTTATGATGTCGGTCTCGGAAGACTCGATTCCGCCAACGTTTCAGGATTGTTGACCCCCCTTGGTAAATACCTACTCGGCGATCGGATTGCCATTTATAAGCCCAAAACGACGGGAATCTATCATGGCAAAAAAATTGAAATGATCACTGTTTTCGGTACACGCTGGATTCCCTTTGAAAAGGAGATTGGTTCCGTGACAGCACCTGCAAAAGGCTTTGGTCTGCATGGCACCCCCTGGCAAAGAAATGCTGCGGGAGACCTTGTGGACAGTGGAGAAGGAATCGGCAACTATGAAAGCGATGGCTGCATTCGTTTGCGCACTTCTGATATGGAAGAAATTTTTTCGATCATCATCACTAAGCCGACAACGATTGAAATTGTGCCCCATTTCTATCACTCATCTTTAATAAATTAATAATGCTTGGAGTTTTTTTTGGATATTTTGCCGCATGAAAAACCGATTCAAGAATATATCAAAACAATTGAACATTTAAAGAAGCAGGGCCGTGAAAATCCCATTTTTGATGCCGAAATCAAGAAACTCGAACAAAAGCTTGAAACCCTCAAAATGCAGGTGTATGCCAACCTGACACCCTGGCAGCGCATCATGATTTGCCGCCATCCCGGACGGCCCCATGCCCTCGATTATTTACGTGAAATGTGCGATAGTTTTACAGAACTTTATGGAGATAGGTTATTTCGTGACGACCATGCCATTGTCGGAGGTTTTGCCAAAATCAATGGAATGAAATGCGTTGTCATTGGCCAGGAAAAAGGCAATGATACGGAATCGCGTGTGTACCGAAATTTTGGCATGCTAAATCCTGAAGGATTTCGGAAAGCTTTGCGCCTGATGAAATTGGCAGAAAAATTTAATCTCCCGCTTGTTTCCCTCCTCGATACCCAGGGCGCCTATCCAGGATTAGAAGCTGAAGAAAGGGGTCAGGGATGGGCTATTGCACAAAATCTGCGTGAAATGGCTGTTTTAAATACACCGATCATCGTTGTGGTGATAGGGGAAGGGTGTTCAGGAGGAGCTTTAGGAATGGGGCTGGGCGATGTGATCGGAATGCTCGAGCATGCCTACTACTCGGTCAT
>JAJTHR010000165.1 GCA_021298935.1 Parachlamydia sp.
CCATCCTAATTGTCGTTAACCTGCCATCCTAATTGTCGCTGTATATGAACAAATAGAAACTATTTTATTCTTAGACGAAAACAGTAAATCAAATCAAACAAGTTTAAAATTTAATTATTATATTATTGCAAGCAATAAGAAAGGCAAAGAAATAAAACTTACTTTAGAGAGAGAAATTTTTATTAATAAAAATGATACATCATCAGCCTTAAAAGAAGCCGCTGAATACGCAAATCGAGAACAAAAAATCTCTCTAATTAACTTTTAATAAAAAAGGTAACTATTCAGGTCGTCTCATTTACTACGCAAACAAGACGACCTGATTGATGTACAAGAAATCATTCTTTTCTCATAGTAAAGAATTTATTATCGTCATGGCATGATTTCAAGAGCCAGAACCACTAACACCACTTTAACCCCAAATCTTTGCTTCTCTTCCACAAGAAGTGAAAGTTTACATTCAATCTCTTGAGAAACACGTGGCATGGCTTATGAAACAAATTCAATGAAATCCTTAAAGTCCTTGATAATTCTAAAATTGAATAGTGTTATTTTTAAATAAAAGTTAATGCTTTCTTTTCCACACGACAGGGGATTCTAGAAACCTGAGTTTAACGCCGTGTGCAACTTTATATCGTTAACAGGCCATCAGATTTAATGGGTGGCCTGTTAACGGTATAAAGTTGCACACGGCGTGATTTTAGGTTTTTTTTAAGCTGGAAGATTTTTAAAAATAAAACTTTCATGCCGACTTGAGTATAACTTGTTTTCTCACCTTTATTCGCTGGAATAAACTCAAGAAACCTAGATGCTCGCAAGACTACTTATTTTTTTTATTATTTTTGCGCCAATTGTTATAACTAAGATTATCGTTGTAATTTTAATTGTAAAAGGAATTAGAAACATGAGAGCATAGCGAGAGCTGGCTACCAGGTAGGCGAGATATAAGAGAGGAGATTGAAGAAGTGTGCCAAATAAAAAAACATTTGTTCCTCTGTCTGAATGAAACCCATTAATTTTGGAAGTCTGAATGCTCATCCTAACAACTCCATAAATTAAAGAAGCGATTAATCCGAAACATGAGATTCCACAAATAAAAGTCCCAACCATTTTTTCAATCGACATAATAAAAAAACATAAACTTAGAGGTATAATTGTAAAAAATCCTGTTTGTAAAAGGGCTGTACAAATTTCAGGTAAAGTTCCCTTTCCTCCTCTGAATTTTGCACAATACCAATAAATAATTGCTGATGTGTATGCAAATAAAAATGTTATCTCAACAAAAAATACAAAAAAGACACTAATATCAAAAAAACCTTTTGGAGTTATGATCCAATTTAAATCAGAATTATTTAACCATAAAAAAAATCCAACTAACAAGAATTCAATCAAAACACCAAAAAAAATAATTCTAAGCTGCAATAAAAAAGACTTACAATCAACAACTGAAAATTTAAAAATAAAGTCTTGTAAAATAGAATTAATCTTATTATTCACTAATCTATGCATAAATATTAAATGTTTTTGTTTTATTCTTCAAATAGAGAAAGACCTATTTTTTCAAACCCTGTATAGAAATAATTACCATATTGCTTGGCTGTTTCGCTAATTTCTGGATGTTTGTCTAGATAATTTATTATTCGGCACAACATAGAATCAGCTGCCAAAGTGGATTGATCTCCTAAAGTTTTTCCGATAACATTTGCCCCAATTATAACGATAGCCCAGCCGAAGGGAGTACTAACCAGAAAAGTTGTGCCTGCTATTCCAATGATGTATGCTGTAACAAATGTACCGGTCCATATCCCAACTGCACCTGAAGTAGCAATACGGATTGATTGTTCTAAATCTTTAGCGAGTACAGCGTCTAGACAATCATACCCAAGAGATGCCCAAGAAATGCAAATGGATGATTTACCGGCAAAGGTTCCTACATTCTTAAATAGTGGAATAATTTCTCTCATACGGTTCAGACTCGTTCTTGTTGAAAGATCTAAATAGATTGTTTTCATTTTCCCGTTTCTAGCCATTTTTTCACCAAATGAAGGACGAGACATTTTTTTAAGTTCTTCCGCACTATAATTGGCATTTAAATGCTTGGATAATTCATCCTGAATTTTTGGTAAAATTTGCTGTTTGATTTGAGGAGCAAGAGTTCGGATTTGAGATTGCAGGTTTTGCTTTACTATAAAGGCTTTAGCCCCTTTTTGATTTCGAATAGAGTGCAATTGTATTTGCAAAGCATCCATAGTTAACATATCTTTTTCTAGTTGGTTTAACCCTTTAAATAGAAAAGACTTTTGAATTGAATTTGCTTTATAAAAAGCACCTTCGGCAATCATATCAGGAATTAAATCCCTGGTTAAATGTACATTTACATTTTCATTCCAAAATTTCCAGGGTGTTTGAATAATAGGATCCGTAAGTTTTTTTCTTATTGAAGAAACATGAGTGGTGTACTCACTTAGAAGATTTTGAGTTGCAAAGAGAGCAGGAAGTTCTATTTGCTGTTCTTGCATTTCCCGAAGCGTTTCTCTTTCAATATTAGAATAGTTTGCAATTTCTTGGGCAACACAGAGTCGATGGGAATTTAAGGGAGTAGGTTGTAAAACAGGAAAAAGGGGGGTGTAAGGTGGCACGGTTTGAATAGAATTAGAAATTTTAAAATTTAATTTCTTGTTTAGCTCATTAAATTTCAGAGCATATTCACTAAGGGAGCCTTCAAATCCTTCTTTTTCTTTTAAATCTTTTAGTGTTTCATTTTTTCCTGAAATATAAAGCATAATTTTTCCTCAAAACGAGCTGGAATTTCATTAATATAAAAAGCTTGCTCGTGCTCTTTCTCAATTTTTTTTTACACATTATTGATAAATTCAATTTTTAAAGATAGTTTTTATCCGAAAAAATTTGTTTTTACTTAGTGAATGAATCAAATGATTGCTAATTTTGAATGACAAAGAATATGATAGGGGAACGCTGCTGACGAATTATTTTGCATGATTCAAAGGAATGTAACACTTTTGATCGGGTCTCATCGAGAACAGTAGAAAAAGTGTTACATTCTCTCGTAGAACCATACCTAATTTCCTAATAATTCATCAATCTTCTCCCTGATAGCTAAAAGTGCTTCCCTGTCTTTTTCAACAAGCTTCTTATGATGAAGACGATCGAAGACCTTAAAAATGAAAAGCTATCGAAGCACTCACCCTGATAATCCCATACCTGAAAAAGGAACGCAAACAGGCGAAATTGGGGGTGTAGGGTTTGCTGTTGACTTAATTGAAGGGGTATTCGGTACTACTGATTCTTTATTTGAATTTTCCCATTCTTTTTTTATTCGTTTTGAGGGAGAGGCGCCTTTTTCAAATGAAGAACTTACACAAGTCCTTTACGAGCTGGCTATTGGCATTTATGTTCATGATACTGTTCCTTTCTTTAGTCTGCATTTTAACCAGGAGGCAAATCTTTATCCTGTCATCCATCCTATTTATGAAAATACCCTGGTGGGTCAAGTCTTCAGCATGCTAGATTATTTTATGAAAGGATATTTGAATGGTGGTGTGTACAACGAGGAGTTTGTTAAAAACTGGCAAAAAAACCCCATCAAATTGGACTGGTCAGACTGCCAGGGTCAATTCATTGATTTTTATTCGTATGTCACTTTAAATTGCCACGGTACAGACAAGGAATATATTTCTGTTAGAAATATATTAAATAATTCTGAATTAGATCGCATGTTTGTATGTTTTAAGCGTGCTCAAGGAACAAGTGCTATTGATCGTTTTCCATTCGACGATTATACAAAATTTACGAATTCATTTAGAATCATTGCTAAACAAAATAAAATTGAAAAAACAGAAAATCTTTTCGTATTAGATTCTGATTTTGATGTTGAATATACTATTGCCCCC
>JAJTHR010000126.1 GCA_021298935.1 Parachlamydia sp.
AAGGTTGTAAATTAATTCTTTCACCTCCCCCCACGCTCCTTTTTCTGGTATCTCTTCTAATTGGGCTTCATTCATAGGAAGGATACCTTCCTCCCAGGCTTTCCACCATAGGGCTTTTTCCATTGTCGCTGCGGCCTGCTCGTCGGAAAGGGATTTTTTTTGGGCCTCTTGAAGCCAGCGCTCGCTTGTTTTTAATGGGCGCGGCGGGGGTTGATGCTTTTTTAAATAGTATTGAAGGGCAATCCAGGCGGCCCCCATAGGTATCAATAATAATGTATAAAGCGATTCAAACCAGGGTAGGTAAAGCCCTGTGAGGGGAACAGCCCGGCCTTGCATTTCAAGGGGAGCAAGCGGCCAATGTGAGGGGTCCCATAGAAGAGGATTGGTGTTGCTTTGATCCGCTTGGCCTGAGGTTGTTAGCGTACGTAGGGGGGTGGCCTTGATTTGCAAGGGAATGGGATCGGTCTTGCGTACAACATAGATTCCTGAAGAGGGATCAAAAGAGGAAAATTCGAGCGATGGAATGGCGTTGGCAAATTGAGAAATGACCCGCATTTCTATGGTATACTGTTTACTGCCTTGCTCGATATTTCCGGGAGGCAGCAAGGAGTGGGACTGAAAAAAGCCACTGATGCCCGGCTGGCAAAAGAAGTCAGGAAGTTTTAAATCTGCCAGATTTTCCACATTGGAAAGGGTTAATTGAAGCTCGACCTTATCGCCAATGCCCCTTTCATTTGGCGTGTTCATGTGCAACTTGGCATCTATTTTGCCAAGGGCGCCGGTAAAGGAAGGGGGCTGATCCTTTTTTGGAAAAGGTCTGACTTCGATGGATAAAGCTGGAGCTTGGCTTCTTAGCAAGGGAGGAAGATACTTTTTTTGATTCTGGTTGTTCAGCTGATAGGCATAGCCGGCAATTTGAGAGGGTCCGATGGCAAATTGGCCCGCTTGAAATGCTTCAATTTCCTGCACAATCTCCTGCACAGTGATGCCCCCTTGTTGGTAGTCCTGGATCCTCGCATCTCCCACTTTTTTAAAGGGAAGGGCATGCACGAAAGGGAGCTGCGATGCCGTTAAATCGATGTCTCGATTATAAGTGATTTTATAATAAAGCTTGGCCTTCTGTCCCGGGTAAAGGGTTTTTGGCCCTTTCAGGCCTGCTTCCAATCTAAAAATAATGTCGGCGGGCTGCCTATCAGGCTTTCTGATTATACGAGCGGCGGCCTTTTTTCGCATGAGAGGCAAAGGGACTTTTGGCACCTCTCCCGTGCTTTTCACTTCATAGGCAATGGGGATGGAGGCCACTCGGTTGCCTCCCACTTCTGCCTGGATCGCCGGGAGGAGATGCAGCCCTTTTGGTTTTGGGTCTAATGTAAAACGATAGTGCGAGACAGTGACATCGCCGGCTGTCATAGGAATTTTATCGACCAAAGTGACGTGCAAGGGAGCGGCCCCAAGCTTAAAAGAGTTTTCATCAATCACTTCTTCTCCCTGATGGGTAATCGTTATCAGACCGAAGGGGGAAAGACCATCTTTTGGAGTTCCTTCCACCTCAACTTCAATTAGGGGCTGGGCCGCGAGGAAGGCAAAAAAAAGGAAAAAAAAGCAAAGGATTCTTACCATGAAGTACCCTCTCCTGCCTGAATAGCCGTCTCACCCGGCTGATCCTCTCCATGCATCTCCTGGATCTCACGCAATGTCTCTTCCATGCTTGCAGAGCTTTCTGCTTCCGCCTCTGTTTGTTTTTGCCCACCCGATTGGGGAGGATGTTTTAACAATTCAATGGCTTGCCTCCAAGCCAGGATCGTGATTTTCAATTGTTTTAGAAGGTCTTCAAATGGAAGTGGATTTATTTTTATCCATGATGAGTTTAGGCGAACGGCGTTCCAACCTTTCTCATAGATTGGAATAACCTCGTCCCAGGGCGACCTGTGGCATAGGTTGTTTTCTTTTTGTTCTGCATGGACTGCCTCAATGAATGAGGCCGCTTCTTTTTGTAAGCGGACTTGCTGGGTTTGAATCAAATCATCCGGAAGGGTATTCTTTAAGGAGGCAAGCTGAATAAGGATTTGCAGGATTTCGGCATTCAAGAGGCCGTTTTGCAGGATTGTTAAAGGGGTTTTTGGAGTGACTTCCGTTTTCATTTCATTGATGGAAATCAGGCCGGCTAGGAAATAAGGGAGGGGCTTTTCTGAAGAAGCCGCTTTATCAAAAGTGCTGACTGCCTCTTCATTTCCTTCCATAAGGTTTTTTAATTGGATTAAATCCTCTTTTTGGATCTCCTTTATTAAAAGAAGGCGGGCTTCCAGATGAGCCTCTTCTAAAGCAGAAAGAGGGGGATCGAGTGTAATTTTTTGCAAAGCTTCTTCATACGCTTCTTTTTGAAAGGCTGCATGGGCCCCTTCTCCTTCCTTTAGCTTGGTCAGTTGGTTCCATAGGGGCTTCAGAGTGGATGCCTCCTCTTCATTAAGGAGGATTTTTTTTAGGCCTTGCATGAGGAGAAATTTTAAATCGCGGACTGAGGCTTCCTTAATAAAGCGGGTGTATTGCCTCTCACGGATGTTTTTTTCCTGGTAAAGGGCTTGCTCGATTCCTGCCTCCACTTGCCAGGAGAGGGTGCAGGAATCCGCTCCCTCCATGTTTTGGATGCGGCAATCAATGTGTCTGACCTCTTGCAGGTCAGCCTTAGACCGCCATACAAAATAGAGCTCCTCCTGAAGATCATTTTCAGGCAAGGTGGCCAGCCATTTAGCCTGGCCTAAGGCAGCAAAGGCCTTATTCAATGTGAGCGAACGGAGCAGCTCGGGTGTGGATATATTTGCCCGAGGGATCGATTTAAAAACGTCTAGAGCCTGGATCCACTCTTGTTTGAGTAATTGGACTATTCCTAAGTCATAGAGTACCAAAGCCTGCTGCCAATCTGGCAGCTTTTTTTGCCCCAGCCCCTCAAACAGGGCTTCTGCTCCTTCCAAATCGCGGGCTTCAGTTAAAGCGATCGCCCGGTTTCCTTCCTGATTGATTGTGGAAGCGGCAAGGGAGTTGAAGAGTAAAACTAGAATGAGAAGTTTTCTAGCTTCCGGTAATAGCAAGTAAGCCAGAAAGATGAGAAGACTGATTCCAAGGGGGATCTGATAATAAAGATCGTAAAGAATTTCCTGGCTTTTTGGTTGAAAGACGGTCCGTTGCAACGATTGCGTCGGCTCTGTCGCCACAGCGCCAATTTCATCTGCCAAAGCATGGGCCAGTTCATAGGTGCGCCAGTCAGCGGCTGGATAATAGGTTCCGTTAAAGCGGGAGGCGAGCGCCTCCAAAATGGCGGGTTCCAGCTTTGAATACACCGGCTCGCCTTCATGCTTGACATGCGGTATCATAGACGCCATTTCCTTGCCCACCCCAATGGTCAACAGGCGAAAATGGAAAGTTTCAGGGCTTGGAAGCGATGCGAGAATGTTGTTCATGGCCTCTTGCCTTGCAGCTCCTTCTGTTTTTTCAATGACCTGGTCCCCACCATCGCTTAAAAGCACAAGAGTAGTCGTTTTCTGTTGCGGTTGAACAAACAGTTTTTCTTTCAGGTCGGTGAGAATTTTTTGAAAATGGGTTCCCCCGACATCTCCATGGTTGATTGAAAGGCTCTTGATAATGAGGCGTGTGAAGAGGTAATCATAAGTGGGGGGGACAAGAGGCGTTAAGACAGACGTAAAGCTATATAAAGAAGCCAGCTCCCCTTTAAGCAAGCTAATGACCTCTTCCATGATTTCTTGCGCTGTTCGCAGGCGGCTTTCCCCTTCCTCGCCGTCCTTGACACCCATGGAGGCGGATGTATCGACCAAAAAAACCACTTCATGAGGCAAGCTACGGCGCGAAAAATCATGCGGCTTTATCTCTGTTGGAGAGTTCGCAAAGGCATAATGGATATTGCCGATCGGATCCATTAGCGCAATGCATAGAAATGTCCAGAGGCAAGCTGAAAGAGCCATTTTCCAATAGCTATAAAGGCGTGGAACAAGCAGGAGGGGCATTAATCTCTTTGCCACAAAAGCAGAGAGGCGTTTGTTTCTGTAGATTAAAAGGGAAGCTTGTAAAAGGAGGAGAGGGATAAGAATCAAGAGCAGAGAAAGGGCTCCCGGATGGTTGAATGTTATATCACGTAATGTCATGGGACCAACCGAAAAAAAGTGGATTCTAACAAGAGGGCTGTCGCAAAGCAAGCACCCCCAAGTAGCATGAGGAGGGGGTAGAGGGAAAGACCACGTGGATTTTTTTCAAACGGAGCCGCTTTGCTGAATTGGGGAGGAAGAGGTGTTTTTTCCAATCGGTCGATTGTTTGAAACACCTGTTTTAAATCGTCTCCTTTGCTTATCAGATACAGTTGACCTCCCGTCGCCTCTGCAATGTCTTTCATTTGCTTGCGATGGGGAGCAAAATCAGCCAGGCCAAAGCGGGGATCAAGGTTAATCACATAAAGGTGGATTCCTTCAGATTTGGCATAAGCGGCCGCTTCATCAAGCTCAATGGTGCGCAGCCTGTTTCCATAATCCAGTCGGCTGGGATCCTGAAAACCATCTGTTACAACAATCATCACGGCATTTTTTATCTCATAGGTCGGCTTCCCATGGGATTGCAGTTCTTGGGAATAATGGCGGGCCGCTGCGATAAGCTTCGCTGTCTTAAAGATCGCATAACCGATGGCTGTGCCATTTTCCTCAGGGTCGCTTGCCGTATGGATGTCGTTCAGCTTTTCAAGCAGGGCGGCTTGATCGAGTGTCAGGGGAGCGAGCACTTGAGGAACCCTGGCAAAGGCGATGAGTCCCATTAAGTCCTGCGTCCTTTCCCTTATGAATTGGGCTGTCATTTTTTTTAAGAGATCCATTTTTGTCTGGCCGCTCGCTGCCTCCTCTTGCATCGATCCGGAGCGGTCGAGTAAAAGATAAATGGCGCTCCCTTCTTTGGGGATCTCCTTCACCGTTTTTTTTGTATTCAAAGACTCCTCGGGTTGAATAAAATGGGGATCGATGAAGGCAAGGGAGAGCAGCAGCAATGCGCTTCGATACAAGTAAAGGGGAAGCCGGGAAAGTTTTAATTTAGGTGAAGGTCTATTTAAAGGACTTGCATTTGAAAATTTTAGCCTAGGTAGGGAGAGAGCCAAGTGAAAGCGCATAAATGCAGCGCCAAGTAAAAAAATGGCAAGTACGCCTAATGCGAGAGTATCAATTGTAAAATTCGGCATACATCTTTATAATATGTTTTCATTCGAGGCAGTCTACAAAATATGATCAGCTGATTTATAGTCATCCTCCTATTGTTTATAAAAATATTTATGAAATTACAACTGTTTAATTTATGCCTGACAAACAAGTGATTGCCGCTTTTGATTTTGATAACACCCTGACCACTTGCGACTCCCTTCTTCCTTTCCTTTTTTATACCCACGGAAGGTTTAAAACGGCTTTAAAGCTTTTGACCCTTGTTCCTTTCTTTTTCCTTTTTTGTTGCAACCTTTTAAGCCGGCAAAAAACAAAAGAAAAAATTCTGACCTTTTTTTTCAAAAGGTGGCCGGTTGATGAATTTAAAAAATGGGGAAATCTTTATGCCGCTGAAAAACTCGACAAGTTCATTAATCCAGAAGCGTACGAGAAATTGAAATGGCACCAATTACAAGGGCATCGCTGCCTCATTGTCAGCGCTTCCATTGACGTTTATTTACTCCCTTGGGCAGCAAACCATGGATTGGAAGGGGTGCTCGCTTCAGAGCCAAATATCGATGAACTAGGTCAAGTGACAGGAGAATTGAAGGGGCAGAATTGTTGGGGAGCAGAAAAACAGCGTCGTTTATTAGAGTATGCTGGTCCCAGGGATCACTACAAATTGTATGCCTATGGGGATAGCCGGGGAGATAGAGAACTCCTTGAAATGGCTGATCACTCTTTTTTAAAAAAATTTTTTTGAATGATTGATATAAATTATAATTAAAATTACAATAAAAATAAAATAATGAGGGTTTAATGATTATTCCAAATGAAATTAAAGATGTGTTTTATTCTAATTACATTGACAACTTGATCAAAGATGAAGAATATAATCTTAATAACTTAATTAGTCTTTCAGGTGTAGATAAACATGCAAATCATTTTGTATTAAATCATCTAAGAAAAAATGTGCAATTAAGCTATAAGCCACCAATAGCAGCTGGTCATTCAACACTCGTCATTACCCTTCCCTCTAATAAGGTTATTTCTTTAGAAAATAAACGCACTGAAGTTTCTAAAGAAGAGAATTCATTAAAAAAGTGGACTACTTTAATTGCAAGCATTGAAATTCGTGGAGGAAGCTCTTTTTCTTTACAGGAGCGCTCATGGATTTTAGCAAATGAACTAGCGGCGCATATAGAAATGTATGGTTTATTGCCGCTTGTTCGTATGGGAAATTTTTGGGTTCAAGCTCTTGTGTGTTCCTTATTGGAATTTCAAGCGACAGGAGATTTGGATAAAATTATTGATGAAATGGTCTTAAAAACCCCTATTGTAAGAAATTGTTCTGTAGATGTCCGCTCGGTAAAAAGTCATTTAAGCACTTTAAAATGGGTGGAGGAAATTTTTGACAAATTTTTTATTACCTATTCCAAGGGTAAAGAAAAACTGGCTTCTCATTTATTAAATCAAAGAAACATCCCACTAAGGATCCAAAAAATTTCAAGGGAAATTGTTCCCCCAATCGATTTGAAAGAGGACGCAATCTTGGCAGAACGCTCTCAAAAAGTCTGTTTAAGAAAAACAAATACGCTATAGTATTGAAATGCCTTTTTTAATTTATTTTTTCAATGTTTTAATAATAGTTTTTTTTAAATAGCACCGTCCACGTGTCACATTTAGCGTCAAAAAGACGTCAATAATATCTAGCAAGCCAATTTCTAATTTAAA
>JAJTHR010000312.1 GCA_021298935.1 Parachlamydia sp.
AGAGTGTCCCAATAAAGGCCTTTGGGAATTCTGCCTTGGCTGACTAATGCCCCAATCACATAGGTGCGGTAAGCCGCTTGCTTAGTGTGCATGTGAAATCTGTCATTGACAGGAGTGCATGTAGAGACAATAACTTGATGACTGGTAATGACGCCTTGCGGGGTTTCCATTAGGCAAGGAATTCCATCTTCGATATTAAGGGCAGGAGTCTGGCTATAAATTTGCCCCCCTTTTTCAATAATGGCATGAATCAACCCTTTGAGGTACTTTAAAATATGAAATTGAGCCTGGGTGGGAAAATGGAGGCATTTGCCGGTATCAAAGGTGGGGAAAGGAGCCATTTCGACGAAGCTGACCGGCATGTCAATTTTTTGGAGGGCCTTCCATTCTTCTTCCAAAATTTTAAAGTCGTCTGGAGGGGCAAACAAATACCCATCCACTCTCTCAAAATCGCATGAAATGCCTTCCGTAGCGATGATCCTTTCTATGGCATTGATCGCCTCAGAGTGGCTTTCGGCAGCTATCTGGACTCCTTCAATCCCGAAGAGGCTTTCCAGATCGGAAAAGCGGTCGTCAAGCACCCATGTCAAGTGGGCAGTGGTACGAGCCGTCTGCCCACCGGCTATCGCCCCCTTATCGATCACAATGACAGACAATCCCTTCTTTGCCAATGCATAGGCACACGTGAGCCCGGCAATTCCAGCTCCGATGACGCATACATCGGCGACCCGGTTACATTTAAGCGGCTCGAAAGAGGGGAGCTCTGCCTCCATCCAAAGAGATTTCGACCATCCAGAATTGTTGGCAATAACCATATTGTACCTCTATCATTGAAGCAATCTTTTGTGGGCATCCTTTTAATAATAGAAATGTTTTTTATTTAACAGAATGTTATAATTACTTTTTTTTAGGTCACTTATGATTAATATATTAGAACTGACAATGCGCTTTGGCGCAAAAATCTTATTTAAGGAAGTTTCCCTCCAATTCAATCAGGGAAACCGCTATGGCCTCTTAGGAGCAAATGGGAGCGGAAAATCCACTTTTCTTAAACTCTTGACGAAAGAACTGACGCCGGATGGAGGGGACATTGCCATTGCACAAAATTTGGGCGTCGGCTCTCTTAAACAAGATCATTATCTTTATGAAGAAGAAGAAATTATCAGCATTGTCATTCGAGGGAAGAATAAGCTATGGCAAGCGTTTGAAGACAAAAAAGCCTTGTTGAATGAGCCTCATATTGATTGCGAGAGGCTGGAAAAATGTGAAAAAATCATCGAGCAGGAAAGCGGCTATGCGGCCGAAAGCGAAGCGGCCAAATTGCTCGAGGGCCTTGGCATTCAGGAGGCTTTTCATAAGAAACCATTAAAGGTTTTATCGGGCGGATACAAGCTGCGCGTCCTTTTGGCGCAACTTTTCTTTGGGAGCCACCCCATTCTTATTTTGGATGAGCCGACTAACCACTTGGATATTTACTCGATTAAATGGTTGGAAGGCTATTTAAGAAATTACACAGGCACCTTAATTTTAACTTCACATGACCGCGATTTCATCAACCAGACTTGCAATCACATCGCTGACATTGATTATGGAACGATTAAAATCTATAAGGGAAATTATGATGCCTTTATGCAGCAAAAGGAAGAGCAAAAAGTGCAAAAAGAGGCCCTCTTAGCCAAGCATGACAAAAAGCGCGAAGATTTGCAGGGCTTCATCGACCGTTTCGGCGCAAAAGCGACTAAAGCGAGGCAAGCACAGTCCCGGGCCAAAATGGTCGAAAAAATTGTCGATGAGATGCAAGATCTGCAGCTGCTTCCAAGCTCCCGCCTTTACCCGCGCATCCAATTCAAGTCTGTCCGTCCCTCAGGTGTAACAGTATTAAAAGCTGAAGGAATTCATAAATCGTATGGGGCAAAGAAAGTTTTAAGCAATGTCGGATTTGAAATGGAAAGGGGCACCCGAATAGCGATTATCGGACCTAATGGAATTGGAAAATCAACCCTGTTAGAAATTTTGACTGGCCATACACCGGCCGATGAGGGTGTTTTTAATTGGGGGCATGCCGCCATCTTTTCCTATTTTCCACAAGATCATGGTAGGGAAGTAAAAGGGGAGTATAATTTGCTTGAATGGCTGGGTCAATTTGACCGTAATAAAACGGAAGAGCAGCTAAGGGATCAGCTCGGACAAGTCCT
Source organism: Parachlamydia sp. (assembly GCA_021298935.1). Classification (GTDB taxonomy): domain Bacteria; phylum Chlamydiota; class Chlamydiia; order Chlamydiales; family Parachlamydiaceae; genus Protochlamydia. The sequence goes on from JAJTHR010000312.1 coordinate 2,196, forward strand.
TTTTTCCGGAGATGTTGTCAAACAATCGATTCATACTTTGTCAGGAGGGGAAAAGGCTCGCCTGATTCTGGCAAAAATGATGATGAATCAAGGAAACGTCCTCGTTTTTGACGAGCCGACCAACCACCTGGACATCGAAGCGATAGATGAATTGACAGCTGCTTTGCAAAAATTTGAAGGCACTCTGCTGCTCGTCAGCCATAACCGCTATTTTGTTTCTCGTTTAGCTACCCGCATCCTTGAAATCGATGAGAAGGGGGTGACCGATTTTGATGGCACATATGATGAATTTGTGGCTAAAAAAGAGCGCGATCACCTGAAAGCCCCTTCTTCGATCAAAAGCCGCTACGGGGATGATAAAAAAAGCGATAAAGGTCTCTCTAGTTATGATGAACAAAAAAAATTGCGCAGCCTAAAGGCACAGCTGATAAAAAAAATGGCGCAGGCAGAAGTGGCCTGTCATTCTATTGAACAAGAAATCAGTTCCCTGGATCAACGAATGGCCGCTGCAGGTTTCTTTGAAAAAACAGCGCCTGCCGAGCAGGCCCTTATTATGAAAAAAAAGCATTCTTTAGAAGAAAAGCTGCTTTTGGCGCTCGAAAACTGGGAAAGTGCCGGGCGAGAATTGCAGGAATGCGAAGAGGCGAAAAATGGCTAAGAAGATGATTGTCGTGGGTGGAGGAGCGGCCGGATATTTTGCCGCGATTGTCTGTGCAGAGGCTTTTCCCCAGCATACCGTTATCCTATTGGAAAAGACACGCCAGCCCTTGGCCAAAGTCAAAATTTCCGGCGGAGGGAGATGCAACGTTACGCATGCCTGTTTCGACCCCCCTCAATTAGTTAAATCCTATCCCAGGGGCAGCCGTGAATTGTTAGGACCCTTTCATCAATTTCAACCGCGCGACACGATAGCTTGGTTTGAAAAAAGGGGGGTGCAGCTCAAAGTTGAGGAGGATGGGAGGATGTTTCCCATCACAAATCAGTCCGAAACAATTATTCAGTGCTTACAGGAAGCGGCGCGCCGTGCAAAAGTGGAATTACACTTGGAAGCAGGGGTCCAATCCATTAAAAAAGAAGGGGATCAATTTTGTTTGACACTGGCAACTGAAATTAAGCTTAAAGCAGATTGTTTGCTCATTGCAACAGGCAGCAATGCGAAAATTTATGCTATTTTGGAAGAATTGGGTCATACGATTATTCCCCCTGTCCCCTCTCTGTTCACTTTTAATAGCCCGGCTTCCCCATTTTTAGAACTTGCCGGCATTTCGGTCGATCCGGTCGTTGTCAGCTTGCCTGAATTCAAGATGGAGCAGAAAGGGCCCTTGCTTCTTACGCACTGGGGGTTTAGCGGACCGGCCGTATTGAAGCTGTCTGCTTGGGGAGCAAGGGAGCTATGTGCTGCAAAATACCAGGCGATGGTTAAAATTAATTGGCTTCCTGAATGGACCCAGGATAAGTTGCGCGAAGCCCTTTTAACCAGAAAAAAGGAGATGCCTGCAAAACAGTTGGGCTCTGAATCTCTTTTTTCCCTCCCCAAACAATTGTGGCGCCTTTTATTGCAAGAAAGCGGGATTAACCCAGAAACACGCTTTGCAATATTTTCAATTAAGCATTCCAATGACCTTATCCAAAGGCTCGTTTCCACCCAAGCTCAAATACAAGGAAAAACCACCTATAAGCAAGAGTTTGTGACTTGCGGAGGCATCAGCCTGAAAGAAGTTAATTTTAAAACAATGGAAAGCAGGCGTTGTCCGGGATTGTTTTTTGCAGGTGAAGTGCTTGATATTGGCGGAATTACAGGGGGGTTTAATTTTCAAAATGCCTGGTCCACTGCATGGATTGCCGGCCATTCGATGGGCAGCGACGATTAATAATTGACTGTTCTTCAGTAAATCGTTATAGAAAATTTTTAAATGACTAAGTGAAAAAATTACTTATTAGGTTTGTGATGAAACAGATTAGCCAAAGTTTGTCGACTGCATTATTTTTTGCTGCATTGACGGGGGCCAGTTATTTTTTTATAACTGCTGAGGAAGAGTCTAACCCCAAACCAACTGACAACGCCCTCATTGCAAGCGGCGATTTGGGCGGCAGCGGCGGCAACTCCGGCGGAGGAGGGGATGGAGGCATCGGAATCAATATTGACTGGGGCGGCGGCGAAGGAGTCGACTGGGGCAGTGGTAGTACTGGGGAGGGAGTTGATTGGGGCAGCGGTTACGAGCAGCCTTATATTAATGTGTATGAGCCCGAATCTGAACAGCACATCAATATTTATGAGCCTGAATATACACCGCCGATGTACACACCCCCCACATATACACCTCCACCGACTTACACACCTCCTGCTTCTCCAGCTCTCCCGCCGCCAGCACCAGTGAGGCAATCGCTTCCTATAATTATTCTGATTAATGATACGCCTGTTGTTCGTGTCGGCGATGTCATTGTGATTCGCATCCGTATTCTGCAAGGGCGGCGCCCGGTCACAATCTACTGGAGAATTCGCGGGGTAGACCGTTGGATTCTTGATGGTGAAATATTTAGAAGACGGGCGACAAGGCCAGGCATCATTCCGATCACTGTTATTGTGAAAGACAAAAATGGATTGTTTTCCCAACGTCAAACGACTTATGTGACAGTTCTTAAGTGCCAGACGTGCCCTGTGAGAAAAGGGGCTGCCCAGGCAGCGGCGCCTGTATTGCCCAAACCGGCTCCCATCCAAGCAGCTCCAAGCGCCTTGTCCGGTTGCTTTGATACCGATTTTGGCATCCTGCATTTAACCGCCACTGGCAATCAGGTCACAGGTTCGTATGATTACCTGGGAGGAAGCACCCTATCAGGGACGCTTCAGGACAATTTACTCTTGGGAACTTGGAACGAACCGGTCTATGCCGATACAGCAGCAAAATCGGGTCCCTTGCAATTCGTATTTACCGAAGGATGGAAATCATTCCAGGGAGTATGGGGAAATAAAGGGGATGATCCTTTGACAGGCACATGGGGTGGAATCCAAGTCAAATGTCCTCCTGCCGGTACTGTTCCAAACAGTGCCGTAAAAAAGGAAACTCTCGAACAAGAAGAGGCAGGCGCTCAGCCGGGATCTGCAAACGCTGTCCCTCCTATAACTATTCCAGATATGGAAGAGCCTGATTATTCGCAGCCTTTAAAAGAAGAGCCGCTGCCTAAGACGGAAGCTTCCACCAACCAGAATAAATAATGGAAAAGGAGTGCAGGCCCGCTTGGCACTCCATTTAACTATGCCACTTGAGCGATTTTTCCAGCTTCAGCCTGTTTCAGAAGGAGTGATAAGGGGGAGCTACAGCTATCCCATCGTCGCTTTGTCCTATGTGATTGCCTGCCTGGCTTCTTACGTGGCTTTGGATATCACACAACGCATTCGCACTGAAGATGAAGCGCAAGGATTTAAAATCGGCTGGCTGCTGCTTGGCGCCATCGCTATGGGTCTTGGCATTTGGACGATGCATTTTATCGGAATGCTGGCATTCATTATGCCGATGCCGATGCACTATGATCTTACGCTGACAATCATTTCGCTTTTTGCAGCTATTATTGCTTCAGGTTTGGCATTTTACCTTGTTAAAAATCAATCTCCTTTTCTTGTAATTGGCGGAATTTTTATGGGATTGGGTATTGCTGCCATGCATTATATCGGCATGGCTGCCATGATGCATGTCAAAATTACCTATTGGCCGGGCATTTTTTTCCTTTCCATTTTAATCGCTTTGTCAGCCTCCCAGGCCGCTTTATGGCTAATGATCAACACGGGCAAAATGGGCGGCGGTAATCATTTTTTATATAAGCTGGGAAGCGCCTTGATCTTGGGTTTTGCGATCTGCGGATTGCATTATAGCGGAATGGCGGCCGCTGTCATTCATGAGATAGGCCCAATGTCTATGCATCAAAGAGGTTTTGATGTCAGTAAAATGTCCTATATAATAGGGGGGACGACGGTATTTATCATGGGTATTGCCCTCACGGCCAGCCGGTTCCGCTTGCATGCGTTTCAGGTAAAAAATTTAAAGCTTATTGAAACTGAGAAGATCCTTGAAGAGAAATCGAAAGAGCTTGGAAAGCTGAACGACCACTTGCTGCAATTAGCCGAAAATTCATTTCGCAGGGAGGATCGAATAAGAACAATTCTAACAGCAGCTCCTGATGGCATTTTTTTAGTCGATGAGAAAGGAATCATTGAAATGTGCAACAAAGCAGCCACAAATATTCTCGGCTATTCGGACAAAGAGCTTAAGTCAAAAAATTTTGACAATTTTTTTGGACTTGCAAAAAACGAAAAGGAATTCATTTCATTACCTTTTAACCAATGGATTCAAAATCAAAATTCACTGATCGAGAGTGTGGGGTGGAATAAAAGCGATAAGATGATTCCATTGGAAATTTCCATTGCACAATCCGCCCTTAAGGACCACCCGACGTACATCATTGTTTTCAGGGACATCTCTTCGCGTAAAAAGGCGGAAGAGGATTTAGCCAGCCTGAACTATCAACTGTTCTCCACTGCCCGCCTTGTAGGAATGGCAGAAGTGGCAGCAGGGGTGTTGCATAATGTCGGAAATGTATTGAACAGTATTAATATTTCCTCCCAAATTCTACTAGACAGGAACGAACGCTTTAACATTTCCGGATTTATCGATCTGGTTCACCTAATCTCTTCCCAAAAAGAACATCTAGACCAATTCATTAAAAATGATCCCGTCGGTCAATTGCTTCCTGAATACCTCACCAACTTATCGGACTATTTGCAAAGCGAAGCGACTTTTTTTAAAAATGAACTTGAAGCATTGAATGCAAAAGTGCAGATGATCAGAGGGATTATAGACATGCAAAGACATTTGAGCGGTGAGTCGAAAATCAATGAAAAAATCAAACTGAATGACTTGATTGATGAAGCGCTGCTTTTGCATCAGTCAAGCATTGAAAAATCACGCATTCGCATTGAAAAGCGCTATGCCGACCCTCCTTTCATCCACATTGATCGTGTCAATTTAATTCAGATATTGATCAACCTAATAAAAAATGCCATCGAAACTCTAAATGAAACTAAAAAGGCCGATAAAGTCATAAGCATCAGTACAAGCTTAAGCGGAGCGTTTTGCGTCATTGAAATTGCCGATAATGGCGAGGGGATTGAGGAAGAAAATTTGACGAAAATATTTAATTATGGGTTTACGACAAAGCCCTCCGGGCATGGCTTTGGATTGCACACAAGCGCCCTTTCCATCCAGGAATTAGGAGGAAGACTTCGCGCTTTCAGCGAAGGGGTTGGCAAAGGGGCTTTGTTTAGAATTGAACTTCCAATGAGCGGGGAAAAAAATGAATAAACACTATCGTATTCTTATTGTTGATGACATGCCGTCTATTCATCAGGATTTTAAAAAAATATTAGTTCCTGAAAAAAAACTTTTTGATGAAACGAGTGAGAAAATGAACGCGTTGCTCTCCCTTCCAAGCGAGGAAAGGGGCAGCCTTCCACAGTTTGAAATTGAATCGGCTTACCAAAGCCGCGAAGCTGTCAACCTTGTTAGCTTTGCGCTAAGAGCTGAAAACCCGTTTGCTGTCGCCTTTATCGATGTTTTAATGCCCCCAGGTGATGATGGCGTTCATACGATTGAAAAAATCTGGGCTGTTGACCCTTCCATTCAAATTGTCATTTGCACCGCCTATACCAAGTACTCATGGGAAGATTTAATTAAACGCTTTGGCGTCACCGATCAATTATTTGCTTTAAAAAAACCCTTTGACACCATTGAAGTCATGCAGCTGGCCGTTTCCCTATCTAAAAAATGGGAACTGTGTACCCAAATTAAAAAATCAGAAAAAGTGATTCAAGTGCTCGAAGAAGCTTCCACCACCTCGCTTGGTGATTTAAAACAAAAAATTGCCGCCCTGCATGCCCTAAATGAAAAATTGAAGAGTCAAAACATTTCCTACCGTGAAAAAGTTGAGGAGTCTTGAATAGCCTCTTTGACAATCGGATTAAAATTAACCGGATTGACATCATTGACACCCTTTGCTGAAAGCTCCATAAAAGAGCGGTAGCCAATGGCGGTAAATAGGTTGTTTAAGGCCGAAATAGTGTACTGTTTCAAAGGGAGCGCCTGTGGAGCAGGCATTAGTGGGGGCTGGCGCGGCTGGATCCTTTCGTAGGCATAAGCCATTTCAATCAATTCCTTCTCGCCATACATTTTACCGATGAATTCGACGCCTACTGGAAGCCCTTTAAAAAATCCCGCAATCGCCGTAATCGCAGGCAGCCCCGAATTTGAAGATAGGGGGATTGTCCAGGTATTCATGTCATAGGCATCATAGCTTGGAATCCCAAATGCGCTAAGCGGCATTAAAAGGGCGTCAAGCCCTTCCGTTTTCATCGTATTTAATATGTTTTCCCTATTTTGACTAAAAATCCGCAGAGTCTTTTGGTAACCTAATTTCCCTGGAAATTATACATATGTCTCGTTAGCACATCACTAGGTATCTCATTTTAAACTTGTTAAGGTTAATCGTAAAAATAAATTGCCTTTTAACATATGTATAATTATACATATGTTAGAGGATTTTTCAAT
>JAJTHR010000161.1 GCA_021298935.1 Parachlamydia sp.
CCATTTTGCCCCTGGCCGATCTTTACACGAAGCAGGGAGTTAACCTTTGCTCCTACTTGCCAGTGGAAGACAAAAAAAATTATGCAGGAGAACTTATTCTGGCTCCTCCTATGGCAAAGGTCCCACCCTGGATGAAGCGTTTTTATCCTTATAAAACTGCACTTGCTTCCGGCTGGATGCAGGTACGGGGGACAAGGCGCCGCAAAAATCTTGACCGCGGTTTTGCTTTGTCCGACCATGCCGACTGGGAAGGGCTTCTGGCTACCGTGAATGACACGAAAGCTTCACTCATTCTAACAACCCATGGCAATGCCTCCACCCTCGCCCGTTATTTGTCAGAAAATAACAAGAAAGCCTTCCCGCTGCATGGCACAGAATGGATTGAAGAGGGGGAATGATGGAAAAATTTGCAAAGCTTTTTCAAGATTTGGAACAGACGAAATCGACAAAAGATAAAGTGCAAAAAATGAGTCTTTACTTTCAAACTACCCCTTCCAAGGATGCAGCCTGGGCTCTTTTTTTCTTATGCGGCAACCGCATCAAACGACTCATTACAGGCCGCATGCTTTTTGACTGGTGCATGGAAGCCCTTTCAATCCCCTCCTGGCTGATGCTTGAATCTTACTCAGCTGTCGGCGACACGGCGGAAACAATTGCCCTCTTGCTTCAATCACGCAGCCAGAATAGCCCCCCTTCTCCCCTCCCCCTTTCTGACTGGATGGAAAAACGCATTCTTCCTTTGCATGGCCGCCCGTCCGACTGGATGAAAGAGACTATTTTTAGCTTTTGGGACGAATTAGACACCAAGGGAATTTTCTTACTAAATAAAATTCTATCCGGGACTCTTCGCATTGGCGTGTCGCAACTTTTAACAATTCAAGCCCTCTCTCATGCCTTTTCTATTTCTAAAGAAGTATTGGCACAAAAGCTGATGGGCAATTGGGAACCATCGGCCCTATTTTTTGAAAGCCTAAAAGAAAGCATTGAACTAAGCGGGCATTTGAATCCCTACCCTTTCTATCTCGCTTCCCCTCTTGAAGGAGATTTGAATGAATTAGGTGAAACCAATGAATGGAGTGCCGAATGGAAGTGGGATGGCATACGTGCGCAAGGCATCCAGCGCGGACGAAAAACAGCCATTTGGTCCAGAGGAAATGAATTAATTACTCATCAGTTTCCAGAAATTGAACAGGCACTTGCCCGCCTGCCGGATGGGACAGTACTTGATGGTGAAATTCTTGCCTTTCAGGAAGGGCGCCCTTTGCCGTTTGGGGAATTGCAAAAGCGGCTGGGAAGAAAAAAAGTCTCTTCTACCATGACCAAGCAAGTTCCAATCGTTTTTATGATTTATGATATTTTGGAAAATGACGGAAAAGACATCCGCAAGCTCCCCTTCCTGGAAAGAAGGGCGTTGATTGAAAAGGCCTTCCCAATTGAAAGAATTCACATCTCCCCTACAGTTTCTTTTAGCACCTGGGAAGAGCTTCAGCAAATAAAAGAGGAGGCTAAAAGCAACGGAGCAGAGGGGTTGGTATTAAAGAAAAAAAATTCTGCCTATGGTGTCGGTAGACGGCGGGGAAGCTGGTGGAAATACAAAATTGAGCCTAAAACAATCGATGCCATTTTAATGTATGCGCAAACCGGGCAGGGTTGGAGGGCCAATTTATACACCGACTATACCTTTGGTGTATGGCATGATCAGGAAATTGTTCCCATTGCAAAAGCCTATTCCGGTTTAAAACAGGAAGAAATTGATGAATTGGATAAATGGATTAGAAAAAATACCGTTGAAAAATTCGGTCCTGTTCGACGAGTAAAGCCTGAACAAGTCTTTGAAATTGCATTTGAGGGGATCCAAGCTTCAAAAAGACATAAATCAGGCGTGGCTGTTCGCTTCCCCCGCATCCAACGGTGGCGAAAAGACAAGCCGCCTGAAGAATGCGATTCCCTTGAAGGAATAAAAAAAAGCTATTTTTGACAATGAGAACAGACAAAACTAATTCTTTTTCGAGTCCCTGTTTTTTTGCGCACGACTTTGTTGCCGCATTGCTTGCAAATGCTTTGGCGGTAAACGATATAATGCTTCTTTAACTCAAAAATTTTACGCCATTCATAAAACTGGAAAACATACTGCCTGACAAGTTTGATTATCTTTTTTAACGTAACAGCCGGAATCTCTTTGCCTTGCATCCGCTCTTTCCCAATTTTTGTATTCCCCCCGACACACTCAATTTTATCTCCTATAAAAGGGGCAAGCTGCTCGGCAGCAATGTAAAGAGAAGGCCCTTCCACTATACCTCCAGCCTTTTGATGGCTTTTTGAAGATCAATTCCTTTGCCAAGCACAGGCTTGAACAGATCTCCCTCCGTTCTCATTCTCTCTATGGCATTTGCCATTGTGAACTTTTTTGGCGTAAGACCTTTTTTCACTTCATCCCAATGTAGAGGCATCGATACAGTTGCTCCAGGCTTTGGACGCACTGAGTATGGGGCTGCAAGCGTTGCTTTGGGTCGATTTTGCAAAAAATCGACATAAATTTTATCTTTTCTTTTCTCTGTATAACGCTCGATGCTTGTGAAGGCAGGGAGCAAATGATGGACAGCTGTTGCAATCATTCTTCCGAAAAGCTGGCATTGCTCATAAGTGTATTTAGCCCCCAAAGGAATATAGATGTGCATGCCGGAAGCACCAGAAGTTTTGCAATAGCCCTCCACCTTTAGTTCATCAAGCACCTGTTTGGTCGCAAGGACCGTTTCAATGACTAAGTCAAAGGCATTTTTTTCAGTTGGGTCAATGTCAATGATGCACCAATTGGGATGATCGGGCTTTACAATAGTGCTATTCCAGGGATTCATTTCGATCGCTCCCAGATTGGCCATCCATAGGAAATCGGCTTCATCCTGCACCACCAAAAAGTTTTTATCTTTCCCATCGCTTGTATGGTAGGGAAACTGCCTGATCCACTCAGGGGCCGATTTAGTCACATCTTTTTGGTAAAAGCTCAACCCCTCAATGCCGTTCGGAAAGCGGTTTAAGGACTGCGGCCTCCCTTTTAAATAGGGAATAATGAAGGGGGCTGCCTGATAATAGTAATTGAGCAAGTCCCTTTTAGTATAACCCTCGTCCGGCCAAAACACTTTGCTTAAATGATTGAATTTAAGGGAATGGCCTTGAATCAGTTTTTCTTGCGTCTCTTCCTTGGGATTAAGCAAACTTTTACGCTCGCTTTTTTTAACAGGCTTTAAAAGATTTGTTTCTAAATGAACGACAGGCTCTGGTTGCACCTCGTACGCAGCCCTATCTTCTCGCATTCCTTCAAACGAAGGATGGCGCATGACCCCATCAAATGTTATACCACGCGCGGATAGGTCTTTAAATTTTTCATCGGCATCTTTTGCGTCCCAGCTCATTGCTCGATCTTGCAAACTTATCCAAGTTTGCTGCGATCTCCGCAATGTACTGGGACATAAAATCTCGCCGCCAA
>JAJTHR010000215.1 GCA_021298935.1 Parachlamydia sp.
AATTTTCACTTTTTCTGTCGCCTGCACCCCGCTAACTGTCAAGGCAGCTTTTTTGACCAGCTGGAAGTATTCTTTTTCGGGCGCCTTGTCCACTAGCTGATTAAAGTTATCCCGAGCTGCAGCAAATCCTAAAAAAATCATGAAGGCTGCAATTGACATCGCCCCCATATGGTCGGCAAAATGACTCCATTCCGGATAAAAAAAGGCAACGACCAATGCCAGGGCGGCAAAAAAACTACTCAGGCAATCGACCCTGTAATGGACTGCGTCGGACGCCAGGGCCGTGCTTTTTTGTTTTTTGGCAATATGGATGACCGTACGGTAGGCGAGCTCCAAAAGTAGCATGGCAACGACAGGAAATACCCAGGCAAGCGGATGGATGACCGACTCTGTCTGCTCTTGAGACACCTCAACTAGTTGCTGAAAGGTCATCAGCCCCCCCACCCCAATCAGCATGAGACCGAGAAAAAAACCTCCCAAGGGCTCGAACCTCCCATGGCCGAAGGGATGGTTGCGGTCAGGAGGCTTTTTGGCAATACGAATGCATACGATTAAAAACAGGGTGGATATGACATCCAAAAGGCTTGAAACGGCATCTAAAAACAATGCCGAGCTTTGAATCATGGCCACACCTGCCAATTCAAAAAGAATAATGCCAATGCGGATGCCCATTCCCCATTTAGCCGCTTGAATGATTTCCCGGCTCCTTAACGCCCTTGAAGACCTTATATTGGGATCAAGAGGGATGGGTTTGGGGTATTTTGCCATATTTTATCCAATGCTTTGAATGGGCTTCAATGCTTGCCCACCTTCAAAGCGACCGAATAAGAAGGCGGCTTGCTGCGTTTTGCCAACCGCAACAATAATGTCTCCGGCGATAAGCGTCGTTTCGGATGAGGGATTGGAAATGATATTCTCCCCTCTTCTAATAAGTAAAACGGTTAACCCATAGTCTTTGCGTAAATTAGATTCCATAAGCGTTTTGCCCGCCAAAGAAGATTCCGGATGGATACGAAAAGTTCCCATCTCTACATTCGACAGATTGAGTTTGATTTCTGAAAGATCAGCTGCTAGAGGATTGCGGTTGCGAAGTAAATCATAGCCATCCGCGCGGATTAAATTGACAAAAGAGTGAATGTCCTCATCCGGCACATGGTATTGCCTTAAAACACGCGAAAAGACTTCGACCGAAGTGCCGAACTCATCCGGTATGGCTTCATCGGCCCCAAGCATGGCCATTAAAGTCATTTCTTGCACATAACGCGTTCTGACAATCAAGTAAACAGACGGATTGGTTTCCCTGGTAATTTTTACAATTCGGCGCGCTGCAATGGGATCGTTCACCAATACGGCCACCGCCCTGGCTGTTAAAACATGCAAATGCTGGAGGACCGTTAGATGAGTCGCGTCGCCAAAAAAAATGGGTTCTCCCAATTTGCGTTGCTCTTTCACAGTATCAGGATTCATTTCCAATATAACGTAAGGAATTCCTGCCAGCTTGCTTGAGCGAGCCAGATTTTTACCGGCTATGCCAAAGCCGATGATAATAACGTGATTGCTTAAAAAGTTAGGCTCGTTGCTCTTATGGGTATTGAACCCTGTCAGGATTTTTTTCGGTAGGGGCAAACGGTAAAAGAAATCGGCCAGTTGGGGTGAAAAATTGATCAAAACAGGACTTACCCCTAAGGTGATAAGAGAAACGGATAAAAATAGCTGATAATCCTCTTGTCCGATGAGTCCATAAGGAATGCCGGCGTTTGCAAGCACAAAAGAGAACTCGCCGATTTGGCTAAGGGCAATTGCTGTCAATAGGGAAGTCCTGAGGGGAAATCCCAAAATAAAAGTAGCCAGCCCTGCTGCCAGGACTTTAACTAAAAGAATCCCGCACGTAAAGACAACCACCTGAAAAGGATGCTGCCAAACATAGTTGATGTTAAGCAGCATGCCGATTGAAACAAAAAAGAAACTGATAAAGAGCGCCTGAAAAGGGAAAATGTGGCTGACCGCTTCATTGCTGTATTCAGATTCTGAAATGATCAGACCGGCTAAAAATGCCCCGATTGTCAACGACAGGCCAATGCTGGCTGTCAGCCACGCAACGCCGAAACAAAGGGTCAGCACGCTGAGTAGGAAAAGTTCTTTATTACGCGTGCGCGCCACAAGAAAAAGCAGGCGCGGAACAATACGCTGCGCACTTAAAAACACAAACACCAGGATAAATACACCTTTAAACAAGGGCCAAAGCAATGTTAAATTGACCGGATTCCCCTCAGTCTGAGTGTCCCCTAAAAAAGGGGTGAGTAAAATCATAGGAATGGCCACAAGGTCCTGAAAAATGAGCATCGAAATGGATAAGTGGCCATGCGGACTCGCGGACTCATTATTTTCTTCTAAAAGGCGCATGACAATTGCCGTACTGCTCATTGAAAGAAGAAAACCCAAAAAAAGGCTTGGGGCCCAAGCTAACCCCGCCCCCATTGCAATGAGAAAGGTAAAAAGAATGGTCAATCCCACCTGAAGGGATCCACCCATTAAAAACTGTTTTTTAATTTGTAAAAGCTTCTTGATCGAAAGCTCCATGCCTATTCCAAACAGGAGAAGGATGATTCCAATTTGGGCGAGCATTTCCACATCCTCTCCCTCTTCGACAAGAGCCATCCCATGCGGCCCCGCCAGCACCCCGGTGATCAAAAAACCGACGATCGGCGGTATATTCAAACGGTAGCCGAGCAGCAAAATGACCACTGCCAATCCAAATAATATTAGCAGGTCCTTAAAAAAGAATAATTCCATCTTTACTCATTTAATTTCTGTTGGTCCGTTAAGTTTTCAATGGCATCGACAATGGCGGCTGCCATCTTTTCATAGCCATTTTCCAAATCATCCACTGTGATTGCATACTCGATATCAGGACTCACTCCAATATCTTCGATCATGGCGTGCGTTCCCGGTCGCTCGGCTATCGACCCGGTATAGGAGAAGGTTAAAATGCCATTATCATTGGGAAAAGAAGCACTCAGCACAAAACCGCCAGCTCCTCCTGTGCGTGAGCCGAATAAAACAGCCCGTTTGTTATCTTTTAAAATGGCGGGAACAAAGTCGCCTCCCGAGAAGTCCAGTTCATTAATTAGCATCAAAATGGGCTTGGAATAACGGCAGTGAGGATGGGGATTGATAAAATCGATTCCATCAAGATGAGTCGGATCAGTTAAACTGCGCCCTGCATTCCACTCATCAATATTAAAAGAGAAAAATTTCTTTAAAAATAGAATTTCCTGATAGTCATTTTCAACAGCAATATCAAATTTTTGCAAAAACTGAATTTGATTCAATTTTTTCAAATGTTGACAGGCATCAAAAATTTCTCTTTGCGTATTTTTAATGCGATGCCGGGGAGTAGAAAGCGGGACGTTTGTAAGCATGGAGAGTAGGTCATAAGAGTATTTGATAAGTCCTCCTCCATTATTCACTTGATCGATCACAAGGGCATCAGTTTCTTCTTCAAAAAGATGGATAATTTCCTCCAACTTTTTCAGGTTTTTTTCTTTCCCATGATAATGGGAAATACGAAAACAACCGATCTTTTTTCCCTGCGGCGTTAAGAAAATGTAGGCATTCCAAAAGCTATTTTTATCCATTTCCAGCCAAGTAATGCTTCCTAAAGGAGGGATAAAGCTTTTTTTGGCAGAAACTCCCGCTTCTATCACCGCTTCATAGGCAGCGCTCATCATGCGTGAGCTCTTAAAATCAGGCTCTTGTTTTGAAAACAAGCCCGTATTCATGATATAATCGTGCGGATTGTAAATGTAATCAGGACAGTAATCCCAAAGGATTTGATAACCATAAGGCTGGCCTGTCATCCTGGATTTAAATTGAATGACAGCGGCTCCCTGAGGAACATCTTCTCCCAGGCAACCCCGCCTGTCCGTTAACAGGCTTTCTGCAATCCTCTGATTTGTCAAAGGGTTGCTTCCCCCAAGAATATGCGGCTTAATGGCGTCAATCCATTGCTGAACAGGGAGCCCATCCAATGAGAGAACCTCATCCCCGTGTTGTATCATATAATGCTCAGGAGATAGCAATTTGGAATCAACTGCATCGACAAAATAGCGTCCATCCACCCCTTTAATCGAGAGGGGAAGGGAGGCAGATTCCGTCGAGCAAAAGACGACACTGACATGATAGTCCTGGAGAGAGGCTAGAAAACTTTTTACTATTTTGTGGAATTGTTTAGTGGTCATTCCCTTTGATTCTAAAATTTCCTGCCTGCCTTTTTCAAATTCAAAATCAAGGTCAAGCCCTATTTGACTTTTTTTCCAATCAAGCGGTGCATACCCCAATTCGATTGAACGTCTAATCCAATTCAAATCTTCTACCATGCTCTCTTTTGTTTGCTTTTCGGTCCAAAAAGCCTCCAAGGAATGGCTCATGAAAACAAGCGCTGATACAAGAATGAATTTTTTTAGCGACACAAGCATGGGTATTCTCCTCAAAATATTTTTATCAATGAATCAATAAAAAAAAAGGTATTTTTTCTAAATCACGGAAAGTTTATTCCAGTTGGAGTTAAATCGATAGAAGAAGAACGATTGAGAGAGAAAAATTTCAAAAAAGTTAGAGCATGAGGTTAGGCGTTCTTAATGTTTAATTTAATTGCTCTTCTTTGGATTGGCAATTGCCTCATGACGGGCTTGATTTAGCTAATGGCTAAAGAAATTAGACAGTACATTTAAGGAACCCTCTGAGGCTTAATCTTGAAATTACTAATATAGGATCTTTGCAAAAGTGCACGTCTTTAAACTTCATAAAGTAGTTCCACGCATAGTAGGATTTATTTAGCATGTACATCAAAAAATGCCCGTGGCAAAATTACCCGCAAAAAAATAACTGAACCTTACATAAATCACATAAAGTGAAAAACTGGGTAGACGGGAAGAACATTAACTTCATGCCGCAATCCTTCTCGGTTCCATTACGATAGCCTTTTCTGGCCTGATTTTTACCCTACGGCTTGCCCCTAACATCTCATCGTCATTCATCACCATCACTTTCTTGGATAATTGCTCTCTCCAGCCATAAT
>JAJTHR010000285.1 GCA_021298935.1 Parachlamydia sp.
CATAAATTTGACTTGTGATCACCTTCATCTTTAAAAGATCTCTCCTTGTTGATATTCAAAGATATCAACTTCGAAAAGATCTTTTAAATCTGAAGCGCTGACAAGCCAACTTTATGGTTTTATTTTTGGGAAATGGTATAAAGTAAAATTTAAATATTCTCTAAAAGAGAGGCCTGTCAATCGATAGAGCTTTGCACGACGAGAAAGGTCATAGCTTCCCTCCACCAGGCTTAACATTGAGCTTCCCGAAAAAACAATTTTTAATGCCGGAAAGGAATCATAAATGTTTTTTAATTACTGATTCCAACCCTGGTATTTGTGAATTTCATCGATAAATATGATCTCATAGCCTTCATTGATATGAAGATTATTAATAAATTCCAAAAGAGTTGTCTGTTGAAAATAAATTGAATCTGCTGAAAAATAGAAAGTTTTATTATTTTTATAAAGTTCATTTTTAATGTATTGAAGCATTAATGTCGTTTTACCGACTCCCCTGGGTCCTATTAGCCCAGTCAGCCGATTGCGCACGTTAAAATGTGGGTAAAGATAGCGGTAATGCGGGGTATTGAGACTTTCAATCAGTCGATGGAAGGTGGCTGTTAAAAAACGAAACATAATCCCTTTTTAGAGACACGATCTGGAGTACACTCCAGAAAAATGCCATTTTTTCTGGAGTGTACTCCAAATCAACCCGACTATCAACTAAAATGATAGTTATCCCAGGACAATATTTAACAACTTATTGGGAACAAAGATGACTTTTTGCACCTCTTTCCCATCAATGTATTGGGCCACATGCGGATGCCGCTTGGCGGCTTCCAGAATGACCTCTTCTGTCTGGTCTTTGGGCAAATCAAAACGTCCCCTGAGCTTACCATTGATCTGGACAACGTAGGTGATCACCTCATCTTGCAAATACTTTTCATCGACTTCCGGCAATGGACAGTAAGATAGGGGCTCAACGCATTCCAACTGCTCCCACACTTCCTCGGCCAAATGGGGGGCGAAAGGGGCAAGCATCTGAACGGCCATTTTAATGACGGCTCTTGGATAAGCATCCAGTTTGGTAAAATCATTCATGAATTCCATCATCTTAGCAATGGCAGTATTGAACTGAAGCGATTCAATGTCTTTCGACACTCCATGGACTAATCGATGGCCTAATTTCGATGCTTCTTCTGAAATTTCATTGGTGATCTTATCAGAAGTAGCCATGTCGTAAAAACGATTCAAGAAGCGTCTGCAGCCCGATACGGCTTCGGTATTCCAAATTTTTTCCTTGTCCAGAGGACCCATGAACATTTCGTACATGCGCAAGGCATCCGCGCCATATTCCTGAATGATAACATCTGGCGAGACGCCATTCAATTTCGATTTGGACATTTTATCGACCTGGCTGATGAGCTCCTCTCCACTCCTTTTATCAAAGTACTTTCCCTCTTTTTCCTGCACATGCTGCGGTTCAACATAGGAGCGCGATTCGGCATTCTGATAAGACCTTGCGACAATCAGCCCTTGATTGCGCAGTGTCTGGAAAGGCTCAACCGTATGAACATAGCCGCAATCGAATAAGACTTTATGCCAAAAACGGGCGTACAACAAATGAAGCACCGCATGCTCGACTCCTCCGACATAGAGATCAACCGGCAGCCAATATTGCTCGACTTCCTGGCTCCACGCCTCCTTTTCATTGCGGGGATCGCAAAAACGGAGGTAATACCAGCATGATCCTGCCCACTGCGGCATAATATTTGTCTCACGAAACGCCTTCTTCCCCGTCTTCGGATCAACAAATTCCACCCACTCCCTCACTTGGGCCAAAGGTCCTTGACCATCTCCTAAGGGCTTATAATTCTCAATATCGGGCGGGCAAAGGGGCAGCTCGTCCAAATCGAGCAAGCGCGTGGTTCCGTCTTCAAATTTCAGCAGCGGAAAGGGTTCCCCCCAGTAGCGCTGACGGGAAAATAGCCAATCCCTCAGTTTGTAGGTGGTGGCCGCTTTCCCTTTTTTATTGGTTTCCAGCCATTCGATCATTTTTCTTTTTCCCTCATCGACGCTCAAGCCCTCAAGGCTCAAATCACCATGGGAACTGTTAATGCTACTCCCCTCGCCCGTCCAGCAACGCACCCCGGACAAGACTTCCTCCCGCTCAACGGACTGATCACCCGGATCGTAAACAGGCTTGATGGGAAGCTGGAATTTTTTAGCAAATTCAAAGTCCCTTTCATCATGGGCAGGAACTGCCATAATAGAGCCCGTCCCCACATTGAAAAGGACATAATCAGCGATCCAGATGGGGATGGGCTGCTGGTTGACCGGATTGATGGCATACGCTCCCGTAAATACCCCCGTTTTCTCCGTGTTGAGCTCTGTCCTGTCTAAGTCGCTTTTACTAGCGACGTGCGCCTGATACTCTTTTACTTGCGGGATGAAGTCAGGGGATGTGATTTTCTCGACAAGCGGGTGTTCAGGGGCGATGACTAAATAAGTCGCTCCAAAAAGGGTATCGGGACGAGTGGAAAAAACAGTAATGATTTCTTTGGTCGATATTTCTCCAAACTGTATCATCGCCCCTTCGCTTTTTCCAATCCAATTAATCTGCAGGCGTTTCAGGCTTTCAGGCCAATCCAGACTATCAAGATCCTTTAGCAAGCGTTCGGCATAAGCGGTAATCTTTAACATCCATTGTCTTAAAGGACGCCTCACGACCGGATGCCCCCCTTCTTTGGCTTTACCATTTTCCACTTCTTCATTGGCTAAAACAGTTCCGAGTGCCGGGCAATAGTTGACGAGCATTTCCGCTTCGTAAGCCATTCCTTTTTCATACAGTTTGGTAAAAATCCATTGAGTCCACTTGTAATAGCTAGGATCGCTTGTGGCGATTTCACGGTCCCAATCATAGCTGAATCCTAGAGCGCGGAGCTGCCTGCGAAATGTGTCGATATTCTCTTGCGTTGATTTGGACGGATGCGTGCCTGTTCGAATCGCGTATTGCTCAGCCGGTAGGCCAAAGCTATCCCAACCCATGGGATGAAGAACATTGTACCCTTTCGCCCGCATGTACCGTGCGATAATATCGGTGGCGGTATATCCCTCGACGTGGCCGACATGAAGACCGGAACCAGAAGGGTAAGGAAACATATCCAAAACATAGTACTTAGGCCTTGTAAGGTCGTTTTCTGTCTTAAACGTTTTGTTTTCCAACCAGAAATTCTGCCATTTTGCTTCAATTTGTTGATGGTCGTATTTCATTTTTTTTCCAATTTTTGGTCCTAAATCTAGCTAAGATTGATTAGCTTTGCTAAAGTGGGATGAGAATAAGTTAAGGATGTTTATTATATTCTATGGTGAAAACGAGCAAAAAGTCAAAAAAAAATGAAATTCCCCAAAAAAGCGGGAAGGAAACCAAACTCTATCAAAATCTGCTAAGGATTACCGAGCAATTCATGGGGGGCAAGGGATTTTCCCCGCTGACCTTAAGCGAATTAATGCAGCGCCTTTCCTTGCCTGAGCAGCATGAAACAATTTTTTTAGATGTGTTGCATCAACTTGTGTCCCTGCATCTGATTGAACATGACGATAGCCGCTATTCCTGGAAAAAATCCAAAAACGACATCGTATCAGGCATCATTCGGATGCACCCGCGCGGTTTTGGGTTCGTGCAACTCGAAGATAAGTCTATTTATGAACAAGACATTTTCATCCCCAAACACCTGACCAAAAACGCTGTAGACGGCGATGAAGTGGAAGTCCTGATTAACCCTGATGCCATTTCAGACAAAGGTCCGGAAGGGAAGGTCCTTGCCATTCTTTCACGGGCCCGCTCCCATTTGGCAGGGATTATCCGTCACTCGGGCGAAGAAAGATTTTTTACTGTCTACGTCCCTTTGCTTGGTGCCCAGCAAAAGGTAGTTTTGCATCCGACAGAAGAAAGAGAGTTGCAGACAGGCGATCGAGTGGTCATGGAAGTCGTCGACTGGGGATCGAAAGAAACCGAAACAGTGTGCCGCTTTTCCCATTATTTAGGCAATATTTCGGACCCCTCCTGTGATGTCACAGCCGCGATTGAAGAGTTTGAAATCCGGGCCGATTTTCCAACCCGCGTCGTTGAAGAGGCCACTGCTTATGGAAAAACAGTCGCCTTGAAAGATATCAAACAAAGGGAAGATCTTCGGCATTTAACGACCTTTACGATTGATCCTGACACGGCAAAGGATTTTGATGATGCATTAAGTCTTAGCATTGATGAAGAAGGAAACTATCATTTAGGCGTCCATATCGCCGATGTCTCCCATTATGTCCATCCAGGCACAGCTTTAGATGCGGAAGCGCAAATACGCTGCAACTCCACCTATTTTCCAGGCATTTGCATACCCATGCTTCCTGGAGGATTGTCAGAGAATCTTTGCAGCTTAAAACCGAATGTAAACAGGCTGACCGTTTCTGTTCTCATGCGCTTTGACCCTAAAGGGACGTTGATCGACTACAGATTTAGCCGCTCTGTCATTAAAAGCCAAAAACGCTTCACTTACCGGGAAGCGAAAAAAGTGATCGATGGGGAAAAAACAAGCCCCTATAAGGACAACCTCGATTTAATGGTGCAACTCTGCCGCCTTCTCAAGCAAAAGCGGTATGAAAGAGGCAGCATTGAATTCGCCTTGCCCGAGCTGGTTGTTCTAGTCAACGAAAACGGAGTGCCTACAGGCACCGATTATGTCACCTACGACATTACCCACCAAATGGTCGAAGAGTTCATGCTTAAAGCCAATGAACTTGTGGCATGGGATTTGAGCGAACGGGGGAAAAATCTAACCTACCGAGTGCATGAAGTGCCTGCCGATGAAAATTTACGCGATTTTTCCGTTTTAGCAACCGCTTTTGGCTTCAAGCTGGCCGACCTTCCAACACCTCGCGATTTGCAAGTTTTGTTTGAAGAAGCAGGGGAAACGACTTATGGGAATTATCTGGCTTCCAGTTATATCCGGCGCATGCGGCTGGCTGCCTATTCGGCCGAAAATATAGGCCACTATGGGCTAAGCCTTAGCCACTACTGCCATTTTACAAGCCCGATTCGAAGATATGTTGACCTCGTCGTGCACCGGATCCTTTTTGGCGAAAGCGATGATTTTGAATATTTAAAGGAAGTGGCAAGCCGCTGTTCCGAGCAAGAAAGGATCAGCGCCAAAGCAGAAAGCAGCGTTTTGGTACTTAAAAAACTGCGGCTGCTCAAAACCATGCATGAGCAAGACCCGGGACGTGAATACCAGGCCATTATCACAAGGGTCAAGAACTTTGGCATTTATTTTGAAATCATCGATCTTCTGCTTGAAGGTTTTATCCATATTTCAGATCTTGGCGAAGATTACTTTGTTTACGAAGAAGAACAAATGACGCTACGCGGAACACGAAAGGGCGGCCGCTATAGCCCGGGGGATACCATTTCCGTCATGCTGCAAAGCGTTGATTTTGTTGTACAAGAAACAAAGTGGTACATTACTTCAATCACTCATCCCGAAGCCCTTTCAAAAAAACAAAATAAAGCGGCTCCACGAAAGAAAAAAGGGGCTTCCGAAGTAAAAAAATGGGCCCGCAAGAAAGCTGAAAAAAAACCACCGCCGCGAAAAAAACGTTCTAAATGAGGGTGGTAATGAGGTATAATTGATCATAGGAATTATGACTAAAAAGATACCATTATCATTTTATCAGCAAGAGAATGTCGTAGAATTAAGCCGGCAACTGATCGGCAAGTTTCTGTTTACCCACATTGATAGCCACTTGACAGGGGGGATGATTGTGGAAACAGAAGCTTACCGCGGTCCTGAAGATCGGGCGG
>JAJTHR010000049.1 GCA_021298935.1 Parachlamydia sp.
ATGGAACATCATCAACTCATTGGCAGAAGCAGTTGCTGGATCACCTAGGTTGGTTTTAAGGGCGACTTAACGAACGATATGTCATTTATCACCTCGCCTCGTTTGCGCAGCAAACGGGGCGAGGTGGTGAATAGTCACAAAAAAACAAGAAAATATTAGAACGTTACTGCGACATGAAACAATTTAAGAGAGTTTGAAGAGGCTGGCCTCTTCAAACTTAAGAATTTATTTTTTCAGGCTAGGGTGCACTTCGATCTCTGACCCATCGGCATTTTTAATGATTTTTTTTCCATCAGCCTGAATTTCAATGGTCGTTCCGTCGGGTGCATGAATGACTTTTCCTCCATCAGCTTTGACATTGACCGTTGTCCCTTCTGCCTTCTTAATCAATTTAGAGCCATCCGCATTGATTTCAACAGTACTGCCATCGGTATCTTTAATGACCTTTGCTTTCTCTTTTTCTGTTACGGCATTCGTATTGGCTTCTAGTGGAACTCCTGCGCTAAAAACACCCATAGCGAAAAGTGTGGTTAATAAGGTTTTTTTCATGTGTCTCTCCTTTTTAGCTTTGATTGAGAATTTAATTTTTTCCGTGATATAAGCCATTTAAAATTACAATTGCAAAAGAAAAAATTTCAAAAAGTTAAAAAAGGCCTGAAAAAATATTTTCAGGCCTTTTTTCCTATGGATCAATCGGCACAACCGGATACTTGGCAACATCCCGCCATTCTTTTAAACCGCCTGGATATTCGATGACATTGAGATATCCCATTTTGGCAAGCTTATCCGTCAGATACTTTGAAAGCGGACAAGTCGGGCTATAGCAATAGACGATGATAAGGTGTTGAGCATCCGGAATAAGCTCCTCTAACGCATTGGTAGAGAATTTATAAGAAGCCAGCGTGGCTCCCGGAATCATCGTCCCGTCATTCCAGTCGTTACCACGTGCATCAAACAGGACGAAGGGGATATTGGCATCCATCAATGCTTTCAAGCCTGTAGCGTCAATATGGCCGCACGCAGCATGTCCGGCAGCTTTTTCTGCTTGCGCATAGCTGGAAGTGACTAAAAATAGCGCCATTATAAAAAGATGTATTATTTTTTTCATTTTTTTCCTTAATTAAATTCCTGAACCATAAGCGAGGAAATTCTAATAAAAAAACTTCCTGATAAAAGCCAAAAAGGGGTTGAATTGAGTGAGCCCAAACAAAATAAACACAGTGCTGAGAGACTTAAGCAGTTGGCAGAAATGCCAAGTCCATCCAGAAAAACTTTCTTTTTTAAAAGAGTTTGAATGGCATCCAAAATGTGTGAGATCTCATTTTTTTCCTGATCGGTCAATCTCTCGGTCCGATGGGCTGTAATCAAATTGTAAAGTTGTCGAAGTTTGACCTCCACCTCTCCGGGAGCGGCTCTGAAAGTCTTTTCGGTAAAGGGAGCAGCTAGTAGTGCTTGGCGTTCATTAATACCTAATTGCTCCTCTAAATAAGCCTCAAGCATTTTTTTTCTGATATCGCTCAAGCTATAATAAATGCGGCAGCTTTGCGCGATATGACCGATGCGTGAGATGATTCCTAAGCCTGTCATGGCAAAACCGCAGGGCATCCCGAGAGCTGATAAACGAGCAATTGGCGATCGTGCGGATAAAAGCAGGACAGTATTAGCAAATGTGGCTGTCGAATCGAATGCATCGATCGACGTAATCGTAAAAGCAAGCGAGCCTAATGCCACAGCCTCTTTATCATTCAATGAATAACTTTTAAAAATTTTTTCCGAGATCGATTTTAAAGAAACCAGGCTAAATGGCACGCCCACGATGGAAAACAATTTCAAGCGCGTGGTCATCTTCACAACCTTTTGGGGAAAATTATCCCCTAGCATTGGAACCAGACGGCTACTTCTGCTGGTTGCATTTAATAAGTGACGCGTTAAAAGGACTATTTTTCCAAGATAGCTCCAAAAGTACTCTGTTTTTGCATAAATCCCTTTGAGATTTGTCGTGGATGGAAACAAATATTCATTAAAATTGCGAGAATTATTCGATATTAAATACATATTTACCCCTTATATAAAATTAATAAGTAAAAATACTACAGCTGTAGTATTTACAATTAGCAGGCCACTTTATTAGACCCATAACGAGCATATTGCTGTTAGGGTGAGTCCAATGAAGGCTATGGAGTAATTCACCCACTTGCAGCGTTTAGAATAAACTGTGGGCATTCCCAATATGATTTGTATGCGCTTTAATGTGGGATGTGTTTCATTGCTTAAAAAGCAGATCGTTTTGTAGGTATTTTTCTTAGCCGACCTTGTCACTTTAATAAGTGCTGAGGCGAGGTACTTATTGTCCAGGCCATATTTTGCAATATTTTGATCGCAGGCAAGCTCCTGATCAAACTCGAGCTTTTTCAGCCATGCAGAAGTGGGTACCCACCAAAAAATCTTGGCAACCAGTTGTGTCAGCAGCCTTACAATTTGATCTTTCCAAAGCACGTGCTCAAGCTCGTGTGCGATGATTGCTTCATATTCCCCTTGTGAAAAATCTTCAACAATATCGTTTGGGATGAATATTGATTTAAAGTAGGTTGCCATCGGAATAGAGATGTCTGCATTGGAAAAAATTTTTACGTTATTCTTCTGTAAAGTCTGTAGCAGTGAAAGGTTCATGATAGGGCGGTTGCAAAGGCTGTCCCGCTTCATCATCGATTTCAATTTTTTTACAAAAAACAACCCTTCCAAAAGAACGCGTGAGGTAAAGTACAGTGTTCTGGCCCAAAAAAACACAAAACCGATCAGGAAAAGTATTTGAGAAATTTGCAGTCCAAGATAGCTGATCAAAGAAATGTCATTCGAATAGAGATAGTCTTTTAATTGGGAAAAAAAAGTGTGAGCAGAAGTTTTTGGGCACAGCTGCCGCAATTTAAAGGGTTCAGACCATTCCCGACGCTAAAACTATTCAACAAGGGACCGAAAAAAACGCTTAAAAAAGGGAGCAGCCGAGCAATCGACCGCGCTCTTCCCTGCTTTATCCTGAACAAAAACAAAAAGCTTTCTACAATCAGTTCCATCGTCACAAAGGCAAATAAGGCGCTGATCAAAGTGGAGATCAAAAAAACAGGATTGGAAATCATTGTTGCGATCTCCTCTTTTGCAGTATTTTTTCCATTTCCACTAAATCTTCCTCTGAAATGTCATCGGCAGATTCAATTAAATGGGTGACCAAAGCGGTGGTTTTAACTCCCAGTAACTTTTGCTTAATCTTATCTAATAGAGAAAAAGAGACGGAGGGCTCAAGCAGCCAATACTCATATTGAAGACCGACTTTTTCTCGGGCGAGCTGATTTTTGTTTGCCAGGCGGCTCATCACGGTCATAACAGTGTTGTAATTGTCATTTCCCCCTAATCCCCTGTGCACATCCTTTACTGTCTGTCTGCTTCCCGATTTAAGCAGGAAAAGAATCTGCGATTCAAGTTCACCAAAAGCGCGCTTTGCCATACGATCTCCAAATAAGAAACCGAGAATACTACGATTGTAGTTTTTTAACCAACAGAAATATAAATGGCCCTTGACTTTCACATAGGGACCTTATTTAACATCCCTAGCTTGACTAATTACTACAACTGTAGTAAGCCATCGAACTCTTCATCAAAATTGGAGTCAAAATGTATGATCCTTTATTATACCATTTCCCAAAAATAAAACCATAAAGTTGGCTTGTCAGCGCTTCAGATTTAAAAGATCTTTTCGAAGTTGATATCTTTGAATATCAACAAGGAGAGATCTTTTAAAGATGAAGGTGATCACAAGTCAAATTTATG
>JAJTHR010000012.1 GCA_021298935.1 Parachlamydia sp.
ACATTTCAACAGGCGACCTATTTCGCGTACACATTTCCAATGAAACCCCTGTCGGGATCGAGGCTAAAAAATTCATGCAGGCGGGCAAGCTTGTACCGGATGAAATTGTTTTAGAAATGCTTTTCGACCGCTTAAAGCAGCCTGATTGCACGAAAGGATATCTCTTAGATGGATTTCCACGCACGGTTTTCCAGGCAGACCAGCTTGGGCATCACCAGGATCCCTCATCGCTTTTTTTGGTCATCTGTCTGGACGTCTCCGATGAGATTATCGTGAAACGCTCCGAGGGAAGATTGGTGTGCAGGCATTGCGGCGTGATTTACAACCGCGACATTTCTCCGCCTGTTCATAACGGCATTTGCGACAAGTGCGGCGGCGAAGTCTATAGGCGCCCTGATGATGCGCCCGATGTAGTGAAAGAGCGTTTGAAAGTCTATCATTCTCAAACAAGCCCACTTATTCACTATTATGAGGAAAGGGGAGTCCTGACTATTTTTGAAGGCAATCAGCCGCCCGATGTGGTGCATGCCGAACTTAAAAGGTATGTCGATTCTAAGAGGGAAGTTTTAACCACCTGATCAATCCCTTCTAAAAATTCAACTATCTTGCCGCCTTGCGATTTTACTCAAGCGAACCCGCATCGCTAAACTGTCCAATATATCCCTATTTTTTTTTAGAAATTTTATCATTTAGTTGAGTTAAAATAGTAATTATTACATTAGTAGTTTTTATTATAGTTGTTGTTATATTGTTCCTCTTTCATACTATCTTTATGGATCATTTGAAGATTTTTTTAGCTTCTGCCGACCTCTCCTGCCCCCTGCCTATTTTTTCGAGCAGCGTGCAGGCGGGTTTCCCTTCTCCGGCAGATGACTACATTGAAAATAATCTGGATTTAAATGAACTTGTGATCCAGCGGCCGGCAGCTACTTTTTATGTGCGGGTGCAAGGAGATTCCATGCAAAATGCAGGCATCTTCTCAGGAGATATTTTAGTGGTCGACCGCTCTTTAAAGGCGAAGAATAATTCCATCATTGTGGCAATTGTAAATGGAGAATTCACCGTGAAGCGCCTCGTTTTGCAAAAAGACGGAATCTATCTTTTTGCCGAAAACCCACGCTATTTGCCGCAACATTTGAGTCCCGATTCCCAATTTGAGGTGTGGGGGGTAGTGACCTATGTCATTCACAAAACAACGTAAACTTTTCGGCCTGGTCGATTGCAATAATTTTTACGCCTCCTGCGAGCGGGTCTTTAATCCACGCCTTGTCGGGAAGGCTATTGTTGTCCTTTCAAATAATGATGGATGCGTCATTGCCAGATCCAATGAGGCAAAAGCATTGGGCATTCCGATGGGCGCCCCCCACTTTCAATATGCCGACTTTTTTGAAAGGCACCATGTGCATATTTTTTCATCTAATTTTGCGCTTTATGGAGAAATGTCGGCCAGGGTAATGGCCACACTTGCACAATTTACGTCCGAGATGGAAATTTACTCGATTGATGAAGCTTTTTTAGAATTGGGAGAATCAGGAACGCTCAATGCTGAAGCCGATCACATCCGGTCTGTCGTCAACCAATGGACCGGAATTCCCGTCTCCATTGGCATTGCCCCAACCAAAACACTTGCCAAGGCAGCCAACCGCCATGCCAAAAAAAAATGTACGGAGAAGGGCTTTTTTATCCTGAAAGAGGAAGAGATCCCTCTCTTATTAAAAGGGATGCCGGTGGAAGATGTGTGGGGGGTGGGAAGCCGCTTAAAGGAGCGCCTGGCAGCCAAGGGGATTCGCACGGCCTGGGAATATGCCTGCATGGATGATGCCTGGGTAAAAAAAAATCTGTCTGTTGTGGGATTGCGAACCGTTTGGGAGCTGCGCGGCATCCCATGCCTCTCTTTAGAGGAAGCCCCGGAGCCTAAAAAATCAATTTTGTGCTCAAGGTCTTTTGGGGTGGAGGTCACAACCGAAGAGGCCTTGGGCGAGGCGCTTTCCAATTATGTGGCTTCAGCGGCGGAGCGATTGAGAGACCAAAGCTCCCTGGCTTCATTTTTGGAAGTGTTTGCCCACACAAGCCGTTTTAAAACGGATGCCTATTATTCCAATAGGGCGCATGTGACGCTGCCTATTCCCACTGATTTTACTCCTAGTTTAATGCACTATGCCAAAGAAGGGCTAAAAAAAATCTATCGGGAAGGCTTTGCTTACAAGAAAGTAGGCGTCATGCTTGGAGGCATTGTTTCAAATGAAGCCCTACAGCTCGACTTATTTACAGATTGCAAGCAGACGGACGTAAAAAAACGCTCTCTCATGGAGCTGATGGATAAAGCCAATGCAAAGTATGGAAGAAATACCCTTAAAATGGCGTCTCAAGGGATTTCGCAAGAGTGGAAATCACGCAGGAGCAAATGTACGGCTCATTTTACTACATCGTGGGATGAGCTGCTCGAAATTAAGATTTAAGTTTGACGCCTGAGATAGGCGAGCAGCATGTCTTTAGAAAAAATACGAGCTTTTTTTAAATCTCCAACAGTTTCGAGCCCAAGCAGGCTGAGCCTTTGTTGCACTAATTGAAAAAGGGCCTGGCGATGAATGTGCTTGTCATTCTCTGAGCCCTCAATTTCCAAGCGATCGGCTGAAATGGAGGGGAGAAGCCCTAGAAACCAGTAATCTTTTAAATACCAGATGGAAAAGCAGGCAAGCCCTTCAAGGGAAGGGTCTTCATCATTCAATAATGCCGGTGATTCATACACGGTATTGAGCCGAGTGGATAAAATCTGATAAATACCGCGCGGTTTTTCATCCTGCACGCCGATTGTTTCATGAATTAAATGATGAAAGTTGTCTTTCAAGCAGCTGAGCCGATCGATTAAGTCAATTTGTCCGGTATTCCAAAGAATCAAATGGGCATTAACCATGGCAGGAAGCGGCTCTTTCGCTTTTTGTTTGATCTCCCGGATATTTTTTTCAATGTTTTCGAGCTCTTCAGATGAAAGAAGAAGCGGATCCAAAGCTTGAATGAAGCAGGTTTTTGCCGCCACCTCCTCTTTCAAGCTTAGCAAAAGATTTTCCATAGTATGAATAAAAAGAAGGATTTGATGCAGCAAAGGCTCTTCAATACTTCCTTGCTTAACAACTTCCAATTGAGACGCTGTCATCTGATCAAGCGATTGGATAAAAATAGGGGAGGGAAGTCCAACCAAAAGGGGAGAAAGCTTTTTTATGAGGGCCGGTGATTCAGTCATCTCATCTAAAAGCGCTTGAAACTGGCTTGTCGAAAGCTCCCTTCCTAGATTTTCTAACAGGCCTAGATCATTTTCAGCATGCAGACGGGATATCAAATCTTTTATTTTAAAATCAGTCATAAGTTCACAATGCCAAAACGAGAAAATATTTTCAATCGCTGAAAAAAAATTTATGAAAACTTTATAAGACCTTTAAGTATTAATTTTATTGTTTCATTAATTTTGAATGTAGAAAAAAAATATCGAGTTGATTGACTTTTAAAGAAATTTTGATTTAAAATTCTCTTTAATTTTTATAATTTAATATAGGTGTCTAATGATTGCCGTTTCAAATCCTATTCCAGTAAGGAATGATAGTCTTTTTAATACCCATTTTCGTCCCCTTGATCGCCTAAGCGAAATCATTTTAAATATTATCACGATTGGAATCGGTGGAAGCATAAAACTTGTCGGGCATGAGAATGCAATAAAAAAATTAAAATGGCAGCAACAAACCTTGCAAACTAAAGCTGCTGAAGCGCTTAGGGCCTGGGATAACATAGAAAAAAATTTGGAAGGAATTATCGGCAGCCTTTCAACAGATGGTGAGATAGCAGGTCAAGTGGGCGATTTACGCTTTTTACTGAATAATTTAAAATTGCAAATCGAGCATCTGCACAGTCAATTAAATGGAAGGAATTACTATGATTATAATAGGCTTGGACAGCACCTTCTTGTGTTCCTAAAGCACCTTCTCGCTAATCTTGCCACCCTTGGAATTTATAGTGTGGTTAAAAATTATCATCTCGAAAAGGAGATCGCAAGGCTCCAGCATCAAAATGGCGAAATCCGCGCCACTTATCATGAAAAATTTGTTACAGCCAAGTTTGATCAGATGAATCAGGAAATCGATGATTTTGAAAAGGTGTTAAAACAGGTAAAAAAATTAGAAAAATTGAAGAACCTCACTGCTGAAGATACTCAGCAAGAAAGTCAACAAATAAAAGAACAAATAATTAGCCTTAGAGCAGAAAGCCAGCAGCTCAAAGAAGAAGAAGCTGCCGTGAAATCAGCAAACGAGCACCTCAGTAATGAAGTGAAAGGGATTAGAGAGGAGTTAATCGATTTGCGAGGAAGGCGTGAAGCATTAAGAGATAAATTTCGGACCTATGTAGGAAACCAGTTGAATGACAACCAAGAGGTTTTGACACTCCGCAATAAAGCAGGAGACTATCAATTCATCCTGGAAGAGATCAAAACCACGTCCCAGAAAATAGTGATTTTAAAAAGAAAGCTCCAAAAATTTAATCAGTTAAACAGCGATTGGCCAACCTACATCGCTAACCAAGCAAAGCTCGGCCCCCTTCCTTCCCCCTATGAAAGAAGAAGACCTACAGTAGAGATTAGTGAAAATGTTGATGAATTTGATGATTATGATCAGCCTATGCTTGATGAGAAGCCTGTAGAAGAGAATGTGGACGTAGCCATTGAAGGTGCGCCCGGGATAAATTCAGAGCTTGACGCAGGCACAAGCGATTATGCTTTACGCTATAATGGTGAAAAAACGGCTTTGGGAGTGGTAAGAAAAGGGCTTCATTTTGCCATTACGGATCTAGCCGCCAATCCAAAAATGCATTTGAATCAAAGCGCGCTTATTTTGAATGACCCTGCCTATCAGAGGCATAAGCAAGCGATTTTTCGGCGCCTCGTTTGGGATTTTATTGAAAATGGAGCGCTTGTGGAAGAGGGGTGCGGCGATGACTTTAGCCTTAAGCTCAATGTGGATGATGTAAAAATGGGCCGTTCACAACCTGAAAAAGTGCTAACTTATGTCAATGACCAAAGCTCAAATAGTTTTAGACTTGAGGTCAAAACGGTGCCTACTCACTTTGATGCCTTCACCCCAAATGAGGAATTGGCAGTCGATCCGGCGTCGGCTAAATGGATCCATGCTCAATTAACTGATATTGAAAAAAATATTCTTTTTCACTTACTGATGGAGCCTTTAATTTCCAACGAAGACCCGGAATTAATAGCCGCGATTCAGTGTTTGGAAGAAGACAATGAGAGAGTCAAATTAATCTCAACCGCTTATCAGTTAATCAATGACATTGCAAGTGCCCTCGACAGTAATTTTAGAAGCCCGGGCTTATTAGATGACGTTTGGAATTATTTCGATGATGCCAATGAGCGCCCTTTTCAAAAAACCCTTCCACTCTGCCTCTTTATTGAATCTTTTGAGAAAAACGTCGAATGGAATTTCGATCCGGCAATAATTGCTAATGGTAATCCGGAATCTGAATTTCTCAATGACTTCCTTGATGCAAACCTGCACTATGCGTCCATTTTTGAAAACATGTCAAAAGAAGTGGTTTTAGAGCCCCAAAATGAGTCTGAGAGATCTTTGTGTTTGAATCAGCAATATTATATCAGTAAAGGCTACCCCCTTTTTAAGACGCTTTTAATCAGTTTAATGAGCTCAGAGGCATCGATTACAAGTGAAAATATCACTCATTTAAAAGGGGCCATCGCCACTTTTTTATTTGAAAATCAGCAACAATTTGTCGAAAAAATTGAACAAAAACACGGTATCTCCATCTACCAATACCTGAGCTGGCTAAGAGAAGCCGACGATTTTGATATTCAACCGGGCGAATTAGAAATTGAATTGGCAGCCTGGACATTTGGTATTCGATTCGCTTTAATGGGATTTGGCAAATGCAAAATTAATCAATATGGTTTGAACATCCCTGCCTCGTACGAATGTTATTTTGGGCCTCGAACAAAAGAATGCATGTTGCTCTATCAAGATAAAAATTCTTATTGCGGTTTATGGCCAAGATTAAAGAGAGGGATATTAAATGGAGCGGCAGAACGGGCCAATCTTTCAATTAGCACTTATAAAAATAACATCTAATAATAGGATTTAATATGCATTCGATTGGAAATCATTTAGCAGACTGCCACATGACGCCGCCTCCACAGCTTTTTTCTTCAGAATCGTTGATTTTTTTATTTTTTAATTTAGTGAGTTTAGGTCTTTATGGCACAGCTCAAATGAATTGTCAGCAAATATCAGCTAAAAAACTAGACATTCAAAATAAAAATTTCGAGAATAAGGTGGCCGGCCTCCTTACTGAAATAGGAGAAATCGAGCAAGAAATCCACCAGGCCAGCAAGCGAGCGGCAGTCGGAGAAGCCGTTGACTATTCTCGATTAGAAGGACGGGTTCTTCAAATACCCACTCAATATGCAGACATGATGACAGAGAGCGATCAGCCATTTGTTTCTTTTTCTTTTGTCAATACAATTAGCAACCTCTTTTCAAATATAATGACACTCGGCCTTTATGCCCTCTATCATACAAGGTCCCTGCAAAGCGATCTCTATTTCGATACAAGTAAGCAATACAGGGACAAGACAATAGGGAAGAAACAAGCTGACCATGTAGCCAAGCGGTTGGCAGCAAAAATTGAAAAAATTAAAGACGCGGAAAAAATGCGGCAAGAGAATGAGGAATTAATTAACGGTCCGCTCGGAAGAGAGTACTCTAATTTAAATGAATTGAGAAATGAAAGAAAACATCTCCTCAGAGAAGCCGCCCTATTAAAAAATGAAAAACCAAGATGGGAAGCCGCTCGTCGTAAGCTAGAAATTAGCTTAGAACGCTTAAGAGAGGAAAAAGCCTCTTCGGAACAATTGGTGCAGGAGTTAGAGGAACAATACCAGGCTCTCTTAGCGAGATATCCAAATCATTTAAATATCGATGTGAATGAATTAAGAAAAATCGCAAGAAAACGGGATAAGAAAGATATTAAACTCAATCAATTGATTGAAGAACAGGCTAATTTAGAAAATCAGATTGTAGGATCTAACCAGAATTTGGATCCGCAAAAAAGGGATTTGCTTAGGCTCGGTCCTGTTCCCGCAAAATATGAAAAGACAGCGGATGATCAGGAGATAAAAGGGGTTTATGGAATTGAGCCGGGTGAGACAGATGAAGCCCTTTTAACTGATTATGCAAAACGTTACAATGGAAGACAAACGGCATTAAAGATCATCCAGACAGCTGTTGATTACTCGATCCAGGAATTGTTACGGCTTAGCGAACAGGATAGCCCAAAAATTCACTTTAACAAAAGCTATTTCATTTTCGATGAAAAGTATAAAAAGCATAAATATGCAATTTATAGCTTGGCTGCCCTTGATTTCATCATGAATGGGAAGCTTTTTAAAAAAGGAAATGATTTTCAACTTAAATTGAATGCCGATGGCGTTTGCATGGGATCTTCACGTCCGCATGTTGTGCAAACGAATCGGATTGATCCCATGA
>JAJTHR010000133.1 GCA_021298935.1 Parachlamydia sp.
GTCCATTTTACAAAAGAAAGATGTAAGAAATGCCCGCCCCGCCCCATCCAATATAATACCATTTCCCGAAATTAAAATCATAAATTTGACTTGTGATCACCTTCATCTTTAAAAGATCTCTCCTTGTTGATATTCAAAGATATCAACTTCGAAAAAATCTTTTAAATCTGAAGCGCTGACAAGTCAACTTTATGGTTTTATTTTTGGGAAATGGTATAAATGGTCTTTTGGGATAAAAAAAAAGATGAATCATGAGGTGAGTTTTTTTTTATAAATTGTCGGGATTGGAAAAAAGAAATCAGGTATATTTTCCCTTTTAATTTGAATGTGAGCTGACATGGATAGAAGGAAATTTGATGTTGTTGTCATTGGTGGCGGACCAGGCGGATATCCCGCTGCGATAAGGGCTGCACAAAATGGAAAAACAGTCGCTTTAATTGAAGCCAAAGTATTAGGGGGGACTTGCCTGAACCGCGGCTGCATCCCCTCCAAAGCATTGATTGCCGGTTCCGAAATGGTTAGTCGCATCCATGAAGCCAAGGGTTTTGGAATCCATGTCGATCATTTGACAATTGATTACAGTCAACTGGCCCGCCATAAGGACCAGGTGGTCTCAAAAATGCTTAAGGGACTGGAAGGATTAATTGCAGCCTATCCTATTACACTTATTAAAGGTTTCGGCTCCTTTATTTCACCCCGTGAAATCAGGATAGCAGGCGAACAGATTGAAATTATAGAAGCAGACCGGGTGATTATTGCCACCGGCTCTGAACCGCGCAATTTACCTGCCCTCCCCTTTGATAACGAACGCATTCATGATTCGACTTCTTTGTTGAATTTGACGGACCTTCCTAAAAAAATGATCGTCATCGGGGGAGGAGTGATCGGATGCGAGTTTGCTTCCCTGTTTGCAACCCTTGGCGTTGAAATTACAATTTTAGAATTATTGCCCAGTTTGATTCCCATGGAAGCCAAAGAGGCCGCCGACGCTCTGACAAAGGCCTTTAATAAAAGAGGGATTCTGATTGAGACGGGCGTCAAAGTGGAGAAGGTGGAAAAAGACGAATCAGGGATAAGAGTCCATGTTGAGGGGGGAACTGTTTTTTCGGCTGATTGCTGCCTTGTCTCGATTGGAAGAAAATTGAATACGCAAGGGATCGGCTTAGAAAAAGCCGGAGTTCTTGTGCAAGAGAACGGGATGATTTCGGTTGATGAAAAAATGGAAACGAATGTGGATGGGATCTATGCTGTAGGTGACATTGCCTCCAAGTGGTGGCTCGCCCATGTCGCTACCCATCAAGGACTGATTGCCGCTGACAATGCGTGCGGCAAACAAGCGGCCATGCACTACAATGCCATCCCGTCTGTTATTTATACCCACCCCGAGATTGCTACGGTCGGCCTCTCTTTAGACGAGGCCAAAAAACAAGGCCTTCAGGCGATTGCCGCTCCCTTTCCCTTTCAGGCGCTTGGGAAATCGCAGGCAGCCTTGCAAACAGAGGGTTTTGCCCAAATGGTTGTTGAGGGTAAAACAGGGCAAATTTTGGGGGCTCAGGTTGTGGGTGCTGAAGCATCTGTTCTCATTGCAGAGATCACACTTGCCATTGCCAATGAATTGACGGTGGAGTGCATTTCAGAAACCATTCATGCCCATCCCACCTTATCGGAAGCTTGGCTGGAATCTTCATTATTGGCAGAAGGGCTGCCCCTTCACCTGCCTCCTAAAAGAAAAAGGGCTTAAGAGATGCCTCCTTCAAACCGTCTGAATATTTTACCTTCTCATGAGGAAGGGTCAAATTGTGAAAACACAGTCGGGCCTGGCCGCTTCCCTTCCTGGCTGCATCGTAAGTTGCCAAAAGGGGGGGTGATTCAGCAGACGGGAGACATTTTAAGCGAATTTGGCCTCAATACAGTGTGCGAAGAGGCAAGATGCCCTAACCGCCTGGAGTGCTGGTCAAAAAAGACGGCGACCTTCCTGGTGATGGGGAAAGAGTGCACGCGCAATTGCGGCTTTTGCGACATCGATTTTTCAAAAACTCCCTCCCCTTTGCAAGAAGATGAACCCTTACGGGTGGCCCTTTCAGTTAAAAAATTGGGATTGCAACATGTCGTGGTGACCATGGTGGCACGCGATGATTTGGATGATGGGGGCAGTGCCCATCTCGTTGAAATCATCAAAAAAATCAGAGAATGCAATCCTGCTTCGACGATTGAAGTGCTGACTTCTGATTTTAACGGAAATCCGGACGCTTTAGAAGCCGTGTTGAAGGAACAGCCTGAAATTTTCAATCATAATATTGAAACAGTGCGCAGACTTACGCCAAGGGTTCGTCATCAGGCGCACTACGACCGCACCCTGGCTGTCTTGCAGCAAGCGGCCTCCCAACGAGGTCTTTTAAGAGTTAAATCGGGGTTGATGGCAGGCCTAGGCGAGCAGGATGAAGAAGTCTATGAAACGTTAAAAGATTTGAAAGCGGCCGGCTGCGAAATCGTCACGATTGGCCAGTACTTGCAGCCAAGCCGGCGCAAATTATTAGTAAAAGAATTTGTCACACCTGAAAAATTTAAATTGTATGAGGAGTTCGGGCGGTCGATCGGAATTCCCCATGTGTATAGCGGTCCTTTTATCCGCTCGAGCTATAATGCCGCAGAATTTATGAGGAACCATGCAAAACTTTGATGAAGAATTTCCCTTAGCCGATGCTGTTGACCACGACATTTTAATGCATCGAGATGCCCATTTCGGCGGGCTTTTTTCCGTCATGCTTGACTATTACAGAAATGAGGGGAAGGGGACGCAGCCCGAATTCAGCCTGAAGCGGATCGAACGTTTGGCAGAGCTGGAAAATCAACTGAAGGAAAATCTGGCGGCCCTTTACTTGACCTCCCAAGAAGCGCAGCGCGTGGCCGATTCCAGGCAGGCTTATGAGATATTAAGATCCATTTATGAAGTTAAAAATCCCAAAAATATTTTTCCTCAGCTAATTGCCGACCTGATTCTGACAGAAGATGAAGAAGGGGAAAAAGAGGTCGAGGCCATTGCCGAGCATAAGGAAAAGATTGTTCCGGCGTTGATTGAGCTTTTAGGAAACGAGCAATTCCATGACCCCTTGTTTCCAGGCTATGGGCAGGCACCTACGTTAGTTGTCAAATGCTTAGGAGCTATCGGAGACAAACGGGCGATCATTTCCCTTTTCGAAGCGTTAGGAAAAGAGGATTTCTTTGCCGACGAGCAAATCGTTAAAGCGTTAAAAATGATCGGCGAGCCGGCCAAAACCTTTTTGTTAACCGTCTTAGCAGGCATGCCCCTTAACGAAGATAACGAGAAGGCGGCGATTGCACTTATCGCTTTTAAAGATGATCCTGAAGCCGCTTCAGCAGGCTTCGAGATGCTAAAAAAACCTGAAGTGCAGAAGGATCCCTGCCTGTCAACCTATTGCGCCCTCATTTGCGGCGGGTTGCAAGATCCGGTCCAGCGGGAAGAATTTAAGCAAATGGCAGAAGCCATGAAGCCCTCCATGCTTAAAGAAGACATGAAGGGGGTCATTCATGAATGGGCATAGAATTAAGTGCCGTTTACTGTGAGTGGTGTGTAGCCTAGCCACTTTTAATTTTTTTCTAAGTTGCTGTACCTGGTACCATATAAGAACCTTTCTTTTGGTATATTGAAGTGCGTTCAAAAGTTGAAATTTTGACAAGGAAGCGTCCAAGTTTTAAGCCCTAGCAAAGCCGGTGCTGAAGCGGCTCAACTTGAATAAGTTGGGTAATGCAGGCAGACTTAAAAATTGTGGCTTGCTGACGATGGCAAAAACCAAATTTTGAATGCACTTCGGTATAAAGGTCATTTTTTTAGAGCTTAACGAATGATGTTGTATTTCAAAATTGGCAAATGTCATCGATTGAGAGTCAAAGTTTACGAAATTTGAATTTTAATTTACTCGAGAAAAATGATCAGCGGGAACCGCTGAAAGGAAAATATTGAGGATATACGTTATTAAAAAGTTACTACTAAGACACTTTAATTGAAATACGTCTAGGTGTTTCGCCCCTTTCCATTCTTTCCCATTCGGAAAGCACAGCTAAATGATTTTGCTCTACAAATTTTTTTGCTATTCTAAGAACACGGGGGGGGAAGATCTCCTTCTACCTTTCCCGTTAGGATATAAATAACGCCCTGAAATTCACTATATTCAATATGGACATGCGGGGGTGGATGCTCTCGACCTGTATGGATTATAAAAAGTATTCCTAGATATTTATAAATTATAGGCATGATAGTTTCTTAGTATAATGAACAAAAAAAATTAGGTACCAATCTTATCTTGATCATTTTTTTTATTTAAAATTTCTTTTCTTAACTCATGAGGATTAATGTCAATCTCTTTACCTTCTTCGCCCCAAGTTAGCGTATGTGTAAAAGGGCTAATTCTAACTTGATTGAAACTCACCTCAGATTGCCATGCTTGTCTAAAAGCGGGTTTTTGCAAAAGATCATTTAAATTTACAATACCTTCTAAACCGTCCTCAAATTGAATCCAAACATGGTAATTAGGCTCAGGTCTACATTTAGAAATCCAATTTTTTTTTGAAGTCATTTTTTTCTACAGAATGGGTGGAATGGGCTTAGCGGCTTGATTTTCCAATAAGAGTTTCCAATTTTTATCAAGGTCAAATTTATGGGCCCAATACCATTCATAAATTATATCCTGGCCATCAGAAATTAAATTACCTTCGTACATTTTTCCGTTATTAAGGGAAAATTTTGAGATCTGACCATCGTAAAGAACTTGAAAATGAGGTTTAATATCATTCTGACTGAGCGACATCATTACAGTCATTCCATAAAAGTTAGAAATTATGTAAACCATATTTCACCTCAAATATCGAAAAACTTAATACTAATCACTTATTTTTTGCAAGAAAAAATATAGAGGGTAGAAAGGGTCGATTATACCATTTCCCAAAAATAAAACCATAAAGTTGACTTGTCAGCGCTTCAGATTTAAAAGATCTTTTCGAAGTTGATATCTTTGAATATCAACAAGGAGAGATCTTTTAAAGATGAAGGTGATCACAAGTCAAATTTA
>JAJTHR010000347.1 GCA_021298935.1 Parachlamydia sp.
CAAGTTGTTCGCAAGATAGGTGATTGTCCTGTTTCGCATACGCTAAGGTACCCATCGCTAAAATAGTCTCTGCTAACTCGTTTGTAAATGAATAGCTGGTCGTTAGAAAATTAGTGTATTTTTTAAACCAATTGGTAAATATTTCAGATGAAACAAATTTATCTTGCGTTGAAATATTTAAAATGTTTTGCATTAACTTTCCTTGTTGTTAAATTTATTTGAATAAAATAATACTAAACGTAATTTAATATTGTATAACCATTTTGTAAAGATTCAAAATTTAATGCTACTTTGCTGTTGTGATTAAATTTGAGACTTCATCAATCAAGCTTGCATGAATGATAAAAAAGATTGGTAAATTTATATTATTTTTGGTTATACCCAGGCCTTAGAGTGTGTTTACCAAAGCAGCCTGATCACATTTTGTAGATACCCTCTTAAATTAACTTTGCCTAATGTCCGATTAAAAATAAGTGTAAAATGGATAAATCCAGCGATAAAAACCTTCCAGACAGACCTCTCGAGTGTGGGGAATGCAAAAAACCCATTGCTGTGCGCTACACTGAAATCGTCGGTGATTCAATTATCCATACGAGCATGTGTGCAGATTGTCCCGAGCTGCAAAGGCGACTGCATGGAACAAGCCCTCAGGAGCATGTCCAAAACCTTGCCGGCCTTGGAACCGGGCTTGAATGCGGCAATTGCGGCACGACTCTCGAAGATATCAAAAGGGGACGTCACTTAGGGTGTGCTGACTGCTACTCTGTGTTTCAGGATGTCATTTTGCAGGATTTGCAAGCTGCGGGCAAGCTACCAGTACGTATTTTAGCTGCTAAGAAAAGCGCCATCCATATCGGACGCTTACCTGGCGAAAGTGTGGCAATTAATCCCTCCTCACGTCTTTTGGCCTTAAACGAGGCCTTAAGTGAAACATTAAAAAGAGAAGATTACGAACAAGCCGCCTGGCTAAGAGACGAAATTCGTGCATTGACTGAAAACCAAAAGAAGGGACCGGAAGAAAAAGAGGGCAAAAATGGAAAATAATAACACCTATCTTTGCAATGCTCAGCCATGGAAATCCAACTCCAATCCAATTTGGCTCGGTTCGACACTCACGCTGCTCAGAAATATGGAAAAATTTAATTTTCCCGCTAAGCTTACGACCGACAGGCAAAAGCAAATCCAGGCATTGATCACACGCAATCTTATGGAAAGCAATTTTTTTCATCACCCCAAACTGGTCAGCGCTGAAGAAATGCAGCCGATTGAACAGGAGTATTTGGTGGAACATTTTTTGATGCAGGAAAGCTTGCATCAGGCTCAAGGGGGTGAAGCTTTTGTGATCGACCAGTCGGGGGAGTCGCTTGTTGCCATTAATTTCCGCAACCACATCATGCTGCAAAAATTAGACATTAAGGATGACCTGGAAGGGGCGTGGGACTGGCTTTTTAAGGTGGAAAACTTACTTTCGAGTTCAGCAAGCTTCGCATTTTCTCCAAAATTCGGCTTTTTAACGGCCGATCCGAGTCAATGCGGGACAGGGCTGGTCGTCCACATTTTTATGCATCTTCCTGCCTTAATCTATACGAATCGGCTTGAAGAGGTCCTAAAGAAGACCAAGGAGGAGGGGGTTGAGCAGGCAGGGCTGCATGGGGATCCCAATGACTTGATCGGGGATATCGCCGCTTTTCATAATACCTACACATTGGGGCTGACAGAAGAAAATATTATTACCATGATGCGCACGCTTGCGACTAAATTAATCGTTGAGGAAAAAGGGGTACGTTTAGCATTAAGAAACGAGCAGGAAGCCTCTCTTTCCGAATTGAAGGACCGCATCAGCCGGGCTTATGGCGTCCTGCTCCATTCCTATCAGATTGAAGCCGTGGAAGCTTTGAAAGCTTTAAGCCTTCTAAAATTGGGTTTAGATCTCGAATGGGTGACCGGTGCGACCCTTCCCTCTCTCAATGAATTAATTTTTGAAGCAAGGCGAGCCCACCTGCTTTGTCACTACGGAAAAAAGGTTTCCCTAGAGGACCTCCCGCACAAAAGGGCTGATTTTATCCACCGCTCTTTAAAGGGGATGGCCCTTGCCATTTGAAAAAAGCTGCATCGGCCTGAACCCCAACACCTATCCTCATCTGACTGAACATCTGGCACCGCTTTGCGTATGCCTGGAAATGCCCCTATTACTGACGGACGAGAAGCATGCCGAAGAGGCGGAGAGGCTTTATCCTCAATTAAATATTCTGCTGAAAGAGTGGCAGGATATCACCCCCCAATTTTTAATTGAAAACTATGACCTCTTTTTTCAATCCGAGCCATGGAACCGCCATGAATTTTATGCCAAGTTTCGAGGCCTAGAGGATTATTATCAAAAAGAGGTCCGAAATGTCCATTGCCCCCATGGATTCTCGGATAAAGTGTTTTGGCTGGAAAAGTGCGTGCTTGAAGACATTGTTCTAATTTATGGGAAAAACATGCTTGATCTTTTCGAAGAGCTTGGCATTGCCCATCAGTTGAATGCCTATGCAATGACGGGAAATTATCGTCTGCAGTATTACAGGCAGCATCAAAGTCATTTTGAGAGCATTGCAGCAGACAGGGTCTTCAGCCTTTTTGAAAAGGAGCAGCCCCTCATCCTGTATGCTCCCACGTGCCATGATCAGGATCATACCACCTCCCTTATGCATGCGGAAAAAATCTTTTCCGCGCTTCCAGACGGTTATAATCTTTTGGTAAAAATCCACCCGGCTTTTGCTGAGACAGACGGGCCTATCCTTTATTATTTAATGGGAAAGTATGAAAAAAAGGGAAATATTGTTTTTTTAGAGGACTTTCCTCTCATCTATCCACTTCTGGCTAACGCCGATTATTATGTCGGTGATATGTCCTCAATCGGTTATGATTTTTTGACTTTCAACAAGCCCATGTTTTTCTTAAATCAACGAAAAAGAGATTCAAAGATTGATCGGAATACGTTCCTCTATCGTTGCGGGGTTGAAATCCTGCCGGAGGATTATGAAAACCTCTATCGCATAATGGAACAGGAGCTGCCGCATGATAATGAGCGTTATGAGGGGATCAGAAAACAAGTCTACAGCTATACATTTGATGAGGTTCCATTTAACGATCTCAAATCGAGGATCCTCGAAGCTGCCCAGCAACCCAAAAAATGGGAGCTGGGAGATGATCCTTATTGTTGTAAGGCAACATATTGATCGAAAATTGTTTTCCAAATTTCAGGAAGCATACCGGTCTTTGAATCAGTCACGGAAGCCATTGGGACAAATGATCGTCCGCAGGCTTTATACCATTTCCCGAAATTAAAATCATAAATTTGACTTGTGATCACCTTCATCTTTAAAAGATCTCTCCTTGTTGATATTCAAAGATATCAACTTCGAAAAGATCTTTTAAATCTGAAGCGCTGACAAGTCAAATTTATG
>JAJTHR010000084.1 GCA_021298935.1 Parachlamydia sp.
AGTGGAATGAGCCTCCGACGAAAAAGAGGGATGGATCACTTCTTCGCTCTCCATTGAAAAACCGTTGAAAGACGAATGGGTCAAGTGGACTGAAAGAAAGCTCCGTTTCACGGTCATCCGCTCCTTCGAATTTACGGATGTCCGGGAAGAGGGCCCGATTATCCTCTCTTTCCAGGCAGGCAAGATGAGCCAAGGAGACTTGCGCCTCTACTCAATGCCTAAAGAGACAAAGGAAAAGGGATTCCAGGAAACAATTCGCTTGCCTGGCTATCCGGCTAACATCATCCGGAAAGGAACGATACCTGAAGATCCCAACCTAATGGCCGAAAGCCAGATGCTATATCCAGAAGAAGTCGATGAGAAATTGCATAAAAAAGAAAAGTAAACGTCATTTTCAACTCCTGGAAGTCCTGATCGCCATTTTTTTAATTGTGATTTGCGCCTTGCCTGCCATGCATATTTTTACAAAAATTTATGAAGGGCAGACAAAGGGTCTGCGCATTAACCAGCGCGATCATCTGACTCATTTGATCCATGCCAAAATTGTGGAGAAGCTCTACAAGCAAGAAATCCCCTTTGAAGAGATCCTGGCAGGCAAACAGGAAAAATTTGAAG
Source organism: Parachlamydia sp. (assembly GCA_021298935.1). Lineage (GTDB taxonomy): Bacteria > Chlamydiota > Chlamydiia > Chlamydiales > Parachlamydiaceae > Protochlamydia. The sequence goes on from JAJTHR010000084.1 coordinate 616, forward strand.
AAGCTTCCCTAAAAGGGGAGCTCGATAAGCTGCAATATGAGGCTTCTTATAAAATCAAATTCATTGATCCAGCCAAAGAAAAAAAACAACAGGAAGCATCAGAGCTGATTGGTGAGATCGCCATTGTCATGCTTGACAAAGCCAAGGGAAAGGAAGAAGCAGAGATCAAGTACCTGTTTTATTTGGGCCGCCAGGAAAGGGGCGCTAAAAAAGAAACCGCTCCAAAAAAAGAAAAAGAAGCGGATGAAGAGGAAAACGATGAGGATTAAGCAAAAAAGGGCCTTTACGCTTCTTGAGACCTTGATTGCCCTGTCGATCCTGTCTGTGCTGCTGACCATGGTTTTTGCATTTTTCCGTGAAATCACCCAAATGAGCGCGATTACTGAGCAATTGCAAAATGAAAGCTTCCGGATGCGCTATACAGAAATGCGGCTGGCTTACCTTTTTGAACGGATCGTGAATGAAAATGAGAAGACTACGCGGGAATTTTTCTTTTTTAGCGATAAGCCGGGCAAAGGGGTCCTCACTGACACGCCTGCCCTCGTTTTTTCCTTTGACAATGAAGCGCGGGCAAATCCAACCTTTTCAGGAGACTTGCTTGCAAGGGTGTATGTCGACCCGGAGCATCGCTTATCCCTTGCCATGTGGCCGATTAGTGGAGCGGATCCCCATCAGGAAATGCATAAAGAAATACTTTTAGAAAATGTCACAGGGCTGGTTTTAGAATTTTACATGCCTCCCGGACAGGAAGATAAGCAGCCCGATAAGGAACAGAAAAAGGAACCGGAAAGAGATAAATGGCAGAGCGAGTGGTTGAGCGCTTACGAACAGATGCCGGCAATTATCCGGTTGACTGTCAATATTGCGGATGACCCCAAAGAATTGAAAAAGGGAGGGAATCCCTCTCAAATTAAATCCACCCCACGTTTGTTTTCCTTTGTTTTGCCAAGTAGTAAAAACACCATCTACTATCCGGCGGAATCATGAATATCCTTCCCCTTGTTTTTCTCCTTTTATTGATCCTCTCCGCCCTAACGGTTGAAAACATGGAAAAGTTTAAGGCCCAATTTGCAGTGCAGCATCACTATCAAACGTATTTGGCGGAGGCGGAGAGGCAATCGTTCAATGAACGTCAGCTAAAACTAAAAAAACAGCGCGAAGCCCGCACGCAAAGACAATTGAGTTTCACCTATTTTTTTGACACAAAATTAAGGGAAGCGAGCAAAGAAAAAGCACAGCAAATGCGTTTAATAACCGTTGAACTGATTAAAGAACTTTATGCCGAGGCCTCTTTTTACAAAAAATTGGAAGCTGAAAGGCCTAATTTTGTGGAAGAGCTGCTTGACGAAGTGATGGCAAGTGCAGACAACCTTGCGGACAATGAAAAAATCAGGCGCATCGAGGACGTTCAGCGTTTAAAGCTTGCTTCGCCCGACTTGCAAGAGGCCTTTTATCGCATGCTGAAAGGGACGAAGCGTAAAACCGTTGCAGAGACGGACGAGAAGGTGACGCAGCGCAATCTTGAAAAGGGGTATTATTCCTTGCTCACATTCATTAAACATGAAAAAAACCCTAAAATTGCCATCCATTTGGCATCACGGGAGTTGTTAAAGGCGATCTATGGCAGCAATGACATTGCAAATGCCATTTTGCAAACCCGTAAAGAACTCAAGAAACACCCGAAAGAAGGTTCTAGGCAATTTAATGATGAATTCAAGGGCAAGCAACGGCCTGAAATCAAAGATGACTTGCTGGAATTTAAGATTACGTCTGGAGTTCACCCCTATTATGACTAAAAAAACTAAATGGATTTTAATTAATAAGAAATTTTATAATAAGGAAGGATGTTTAGTTATGGAGAGTAGTTATGATTATTGATGATGAATTAAAATTTCAGAGAATAAAACGGGAAAATTTAACTAATGAAACTATTAGTATACAAAAAGGTAAATTAGGCTCCCATTCAATTCAACGAGAGCCAGAAAATAAAAAAATAGAAAATATTTTTAATAAAAAAATTAAGTAGAATTTTTTATTTTTACCTGCTTAATTTTCCAATTGCTTAAATCTCCATGAAAATTTTCTCGGAGATGGGAAATGACATTTGTGCGTTGAGAATAGACAAGATGTGTCATGCCCATTACTACTAGAATAGCTTCATTTTTGTTATTTTTTTCCTCACGAATTGCTTGAATTATATTCTCAGCCATTTGTTTGTCTCTAGGGTCATGGACGGCTGCCATTTCTTCCGGTTCTTTAAATATTTTTTTAAACTCATTATCAATTATTTTACCTAATTCTTCCTCATTTCCTTCTTTCCACGCTTGGTAGAGTGCTGCCCTATGATTTGAGGTATTAATTTTATTTTCATCGGATTCTTTCTCTACTTGTTTTGCTTCTTCTTTTTTTTCACTTTCCTGCAGTTTTTCTACTGCTTCTTTTTGTTCTCTTTCCTGAATTTTTTGTAATGCTTTATTGATTTCTTCTCTTAAATTTATTTTTTCTAAAGCCTCAATTTTTTTATTTTTAAACAAACTATTGATACTATTTTCGTATGAGACATAGCCGAATTCATTTTTAAAGTTTGAGATATTTTCTTGCATTTTATTTAGAAAAATAAATTTATATTGATTTAATATAATTTTATACAAGGCCATTTCTATTTTTTTAAAGTCATCTTCATTTAATTCATTTTTAATTTGAATTAAAATATCTTCAACTTGGCTATCTTCAACTTGGCTATCTTCAATTTTTGAAATTAAGTCATTTATCATTTCTAAAGCTTCCATAATGAGATTATCAAAAAAGAAAAGTTCGGTTGGTAAAAGATCAGATCCGTAAGGCGATTCTAAAATAATTCGGGCTGATTTATTAATAGCTGCAGTTATACCGCGCGCGGATAGGTCTTTAAATTTTTCATCGGCATCTTTTGCGTCCCAGCTCATTGCGGAGATCGCAGCAAACTTATCCAAGTTTGCTGCGATCTCCGCAATGTACTGGGACATAAAATCTCGCCGCCAAAAATTTAAGAACCTACCCGCGCGCGGTATATTTTAGGGTTAAGCTCTACATCTTTAGGATCTACCCAATGCGGTGCGCCAATTAGGTGACCCCTCACTTTTTTATTCTCATCCTTAATCACATAATATAAATAATTATTAGCATTATCATTGGAAGGTAATCCATTCATTTTAGACTCCTTTAAATAAAGCTATTATATCATGTTAAAATTTTTTAAAAATAGAGAAATTAAATGACAGGTCATGGCAAAATTTTGAATTCTTTACCATCTTTAGTAGAAAAGCCTATAATAGGTTCAAAATTTATAAGAGAGGTCGATTATGATTAGCCAATTACCTCAAAAATTACGTGAAGCCATCGAAGCCGTCTCTCCGGAAGCTAAAGACTTGTTAAAAGCGCGCATAGATTTAAGCGATCGGTATCGATCGGGTACCTGCAAAGGTCCTTTTATGATGACTGAAACCCATCGGCTGGCCTATCTTTCCACGCGCATGCCCGCCACTTATGGTGCCATTGCAGCCGTTCTACAAGAGCTTAAGAGGCGCGCTCCGGACTTATCCATCCATACACTTCTCGATTTAGGATCAGGTCCTGGAACAGCTCTTTGGGCAGCGTGCGAAGAATTTACATCCATACAAAAAACTTCCCTTGTTGAAAAGGATGAGTATTTAGCCGCCTGGGGTAAAAAGCTCGCCGTATCGGCGAACCATGCGGCCATTCGGGAAGGACAATGGGATTTGAAGGACCTTTCTCACGTACAGGTATTTGATCCCCAC
>JAJTHR010000157.1 GCA_021298935.1 Parachlamydia sp.
GGATGTGGCTTTCCCCTTTTTGAATGCTTTGAGCTTCTGGTTGTTTGCTGCAGGCTCGCTTTTAATGCTTGTCTCGCTTGGAATCGGACAGTTTTCCACCTCCGGCTGGCTCGCCTACCCTCCTCTTTCCGGATTGGAATACAGTCCGGGCGAAGGAGTCGACTATTGGACCTGGTCGGTGCAAATTTCAGGCATTGGCAGCACGTTGTCAGGCATTAATTTTCTCGTCACCATTTTGAAAATGCGCTGCCCCGGCATGACGCTGATGAAAATGCCTATCTTTGTCTGGAGCGTCCTCTGCTCGATGGTGCTGGTCATTTTTGCCTTCCCCATACTCACTGCGACGCTATTCATGCTTTCGCTTGACCGCTACCTCGGGATGCATTTTTTTACCACAGGCGGGGGCGGCAATCCCATGATGTATGTCAACCTGATCTGGGCATGGGGCCATCCTGAAGTATACATACTCATACTGCCTGCGTTTGGGATATTGTCTGAAGTCGTGCCCACCTTTTCCGAAAAGCGCCTTTTTGGCTATGTCTCTATGGTTTGGGCTTTGATCCTGATCGCCTTCTACTCTTTCATCGTCTGGGTGCACCATTTTTTCACCATGGGAGCAAGCCCTCACATCAATGCATTCTTCGGTATTATGACAATGCTCATCGCCGTGCCGACAGGTGTAAAAATTTTCAACTGGCTCTTTACCAAGTACAAGGGACGTGTTCATTTTACCTCGCCCATGCTTTGGTTTTTTGCTTTCCTGCTCAATTTCACGGTAGCTGGCATGACAGGCGTGCTGCTTGCCTCTCCCCCCATCGACTTTCAGGTGCACAATAGCCTGTTTTTGATCGCCCATTTCCATGGGATGGTGATCGGCGGCTTCCTGTTCAGCTGTTTTGCCGGATTTACTTATTGGTTTCCCAAATTCACCGGTTTTTTTCTCGATGAAAGACTGAATAAATACGCCTTCTGGTGCTGGCTGGCAGGATTCCTGCTTGCTTTCATGCCCCTCTATATGCTGGGATTCATGGGAGCGACACGCCGGCTTGATCATTATGATGCATCAACGGGTTGGCATCCCCTCTTTATCACGGTAGGAATTGGCGCGCTCATCATCGTTTTGGGAGCCTCCATTCAGTTTTTCGGACTGTTCTGGAGCATTTATCATCGGGATAAAAACAAGACAGGCGATGATCCCTGGAATGCAAGAACGCTGGAATGGTCCATCCCTTCTCCACCACCCTCTTACAATTTTGCGATCATTCCAACTGTTGATCAAATCGATCCCTTATGGGCAACCAAACGAGGGAAGGGACCGGTACAAAAAAATTCTTATGAGAATATTTTTCTGCCGCAAAACACTTCGATGGGGATGGCCATCGGGTTGTGCGCCTTCCTCTTGGGCTTTGCACTGACATGGCACATCCATTGGCTCGCCGTGTTAAGCATGACCGCCCTCCTTGCCTGCCTGATCATCCGCTTATCCGGCAAAAACGATCATGTATTGATCCCTGCCGAACAGGTGATGAAAGAAGACATCTCGCGGAGGCCCGCTTATGTCTAATGTATTTGAGGTTCATCATACAGCCGATTCGCAGGCCGATACGCGTCTTCTCGATCCCCATCAGGATGCCTATTCCAGAACGCTGCTCGGTTTTTGGCTTTATTTGATGTCCGATTGCCTCCTTTTCGGAGCGCTGTTTGCCACCTACGCTGTCCTGCATCATGAAACGTTTGGAGGGCCAACATCAAAGGATATTTTTGATTTGACCCTCGCCTTCCATGAGACGCTCATTCTTTTGTGCAGCAGCCTCTTTTGCGGTTTTTCCGTCCTGGCAGCTTTGCATGAACGCAGGAAGCTCACCCTCTTATGGCTAGGAATGACCTTCCTACTTGGTGCCTGGTTTATTTTTCTTGAATTAAATGAATTTGCAGGGCTTATCTATGAAGGCTACAGCTGGGAAACAAGTGCCTTCCTTTCCTCTTTTTTTACCTTGGTGGGAACGCATGGGCTGCATGTCATTTCAGGCCTGCTTTGGGCCTCTGTCATGATAGGGCAAATTGTTTACCAAGGGATCAACAGTGAGACATTTAGGCGGCTGACTTTATTCAGCCTATTTTGGCATTTTCTGGACCTCATTTGGATTTTTATTTTTACTTTTGTTTACCTGATAGGAGTGTTGGTATGAACGATGAGTTAAGCTTCGCTGAGATAAAAAAAGAATGGCATGGGACGGTGCAGTCCTATTTGATCGGTTTCAGCCTGTCGCTTTTCCTGACGCTGGCTTCCTTTTATCTTGTCTTTGCCAGGTCGCTATCTAAGCAAACGCTCATTCTATCCATTACAGGGCTGGCCCTCGCTCAAGCCATCTGCCAGCTTGTCTTTTTTCTCCATCTTGGCCAGGAAAACCCTCCGCGCTGGGAAACAGGTGTTTTTTTATTTATGCTCCTTATTTTGCTCATTATCGTCATCGGGTCCCTATGGATCATGTTTGACTTAAATGCGAGGATGATGCCCCATGGCTAAGTATTATTTGCTTTTAAAACCCGGCATTATCATGGGCAACTTAATGACCTTGATTGCCGGCTACCTGCTGGCTTCTAAAGGCCATTTTGTTCCTGTGGTCTTTTTTGCAGTCTTTTTCGGGCTGGCTTTTGTCATTGCCTCTGCCTGCATTTTCAATAATTACATTGACCGCGAAAGGGATAAAAAAATGGAACGGACGAGGGAGCGGGCCCTTGTCAAAGGGACCATACCGGCATGGCAAGCCCTTACCCTGGCCGTCTTTTTGGCAGTGCTTGGGAGTCTGATCCTCTACTACTTCACCAATCCTTTGACGCTTGCCGTCTCGAGCGCCGGTTTTTTCATTTACGTCATTTTATATAGTTTTTGGAAGGCCAAGACCATCTACGGGACAGCGCTAGGCAGCATTGCAGGAGCCGTCCCTCCTGTCGCCGGCTATACGGCTGCAAGCAATCAGCTCGACACAGGAGCCCTTTTACTATTTGCCATGCTCGTCCTCTGGCAAATGCCCCATTTCTTTGCCATTGCGCTAATGCATTTAAAAGATTACACGAATGCAGGCATTCCCGTGCTGCCTGTCATGAGGGGAATTAAGCGCACGAAAGTGCACATGCTGGCTTATGTCTGCTGCTTTATACTTGCGGTCCTTTTACTGCCCCTGTTCCATTACGCGGGCCCTTTGTTTTTAATAGCAGCCGCTTTAAGCAGCTTTGGATGGCTTATCATCTGCCTGCAAGGATTTTCAGCTGTTGACGACAGGCTTTGGGGAAAGCAGATGTTCAAGTATTCATTGCTAGTGATTACGGCCCTTTGTCTGGCCATTCCCATCGAGTTTTTGTTCCTTTAACCTGGAAGTTTGGACTAATGCCATTTCCCGAAATTAAAATCATAAAGTTGGCTTGTCAGCGCTTCAGATTTAAAAGATCTTTTCGAAGTTGA
>JAJTHR010000065.1 GCA_021298935.1 Parachlamydia sp.
CATAAATTTGACTTGTCAGCGCTTCAGATTTAAAAGATCTTTTCGAAGTTGATATCTTTGAATATCAACAAGGAGAGATCTTTTAAAGATGAAGGTGATCACAAGTCAAATTTATGATTTTAATTTCGGGAAATGGTATAAGGACAATATACTGAATTTTTTCTTCGTTTTTATGTTGTACTAATAAATCGAGTAATTCTTTGTGAATATTGAAATAATATTAACACCTCATGTTTCTATTTAACTAATTTATTAAACCAATTCTCTTTAAATATTCGGTTGAGAGAAAGGACAATTTATACACATAATTTTTTTCTAAAACCTCCAATTTTTTTGGAGAAAGTGGCAAAGTTTTGTTTCTTTAAATCTTGCTATGGGGAACTTAATCGAGGTTTTCCAAGCCCTCTATTGGAGAGGGATTGAAAATTTTCTCCTAAGTCTGTAGAATGACCGAGCTGGTTGGCTAGGGCTTGTCGTAATTGCTAATAGCCCCTATTCATGATTATTTCTCAAGCCAGTGACCATGGTATTTTGAGGGACAATGTTAAAAATATGGCCATCAAAATACCATGGTCATTGGCTTGGAAAGAATGTGAATAAAGGTTTATGATCAATCGACGACAAGCCCTAACCTCCATCGCACCTTTAATTCATTAGGACATTTAATGTTGGATCAAGACGATAACTCAATTGAAATCGAATTCGAAAATGCGGTGATAAACTCTCTTGAAGAGAATTTAGATAAAAAAAATATTAATCCTGAAGAAGTCAATATTTTTCCCCTGATCCGCCGCCCTTTCTTTCCAGGCATGGCCGCCCCCCTCGTGATTGAACCCGGCCCTTATTACGATGTCCTGAAAGGCATTGCAAAATCGGAACATAAATGCTTGGGCCTTGTATTGGCAAGATCCGAGCAGGCAGATATTTATAAAATCGGATTTCCGGATCTTTATGAAGTCGGCGTCCTGGCAAGGGTCCTGCGCATCATTCCCATGGAGCAAGGAGGCGCGCAAGTGGTCCTTAATATGGAAAGCCGCTTGAAGATCATGGAACCGATCGAAGGGGGGAAAACATTAAAAGCGCACGTCAGCTACCATGAAGACAACCCTGTCCTCACAACTGAACTGAAAGCCTACGCCATCAGCATCATTTCAACAATCAAGGATTTGTTAAAACTCAATCCCCTCTTCAAAGAAGAACTCCAGATATTTTTGGGTCATTCCGAGTTCACCGAACCGGGAAAGCTGGCTGATTTTGCGGTTGCCCTCACCACAGCTTCGCGTGAAGAGCTGCAGGATGTGCTGGAGACAACCGACATCCAGTTACGTATCGATAAAGCATTAGTATTATTGAAAAAAGAGCTGGATATCAGCATCCTGCAAAACAATATCAATAAGAAAATCGAAGCGACCATCAATAAAAGCCAAAAGGATTTTTTCTTACGCGAACAGTTAAAGACAATCAAAAAAGAGCTTGGCATTGAAAGGGATGACAAAACCCTGGATAAGGATAAGTTTGAAAACAGACTGAAAGAAAGGATCGTTCCTCCCGATGTGATGAAAGTCATTAAAGATGAATTGGAGAAGTTAAGCGTACTTGAAATGCAATCTGCGGAATATAATGTCTCGCGCGGCTACCTGGATTGGTTAACGACCATTCCCTGGGGTATTTACAGCCACGAACATCACAATCTGGAAGAGGCAGAGAAAATCCTGGCGCATGATCATTACGGCCTAGAAGATATAAAAGAGCGAATCCTTGAATTTATCGGTGTTGGAAAACTGTCAAAAGGGGTGAAAGGGAGCATTATTTGCCTTGTCGGCCCACCGGGTGTTGGTAAAACAAGCATAGGAAAAAGCATTGCACGAGCCTTAAATCGTAAATTCTATCGCTTTTCCGTTGGTGGAATGCGTGACGAGGCAGAGATCAAAGGACATCGACGAACCTATATTGGGGCCATGCCTGGAAAAATGATCCAGGCATTAAAAAATTGCCAGACAATGAACCCTGTCATCATGCTGGATGAAGTAGACAAAATGGGAAGAAGCTTTAACGGCGATCCGGGATCAGCCCTTTTAGAAGTACTGGATCCTGAGCAAAATGCCGAATTTCTAGACCATTATCTGGATGTGCGCTGCAGCCTCTCCGATGTCTTGTTCATCGTGACGGCAAACGTGCTGGACACCATCCCAGAACCCCTTAAAGACCGCATGGATATTTTACGGCTTTCAGGCTATATCATGCAGGAAAAAATTGAAATTGCTAAAAAATACCTCATTCCGCGAAACCGCAAGGAAATGGGGTTAAAATCAACCCAGGTTTCATTCACGCAAGAAGCTCTACGTACCATGATCAATGGGTATGCCAGGGAAGCCGGGGTGCGCAATCTTGAAAACTTAATCAAAAAAGTTTTACGAAAACTAGCTGTAAAAATTGTCAGGGATCAGGAAGCTCACGAAAAGGAGCAGGCAAACAAACGAAAAAAGACAAGTTCAAGTTTAGTTCCCATACCCAGGAACTCCATTACACATACAAATTTAAGCGACTACCTTGGAAAGCCGCTTTATTCAAGCGACCGTTTCTATGAAAGGACGCCGGTCGGAGTTTGCATGGGACTGGCTTGGACAGCTCTTGGCGGGGCCACCCTTTACATTGAATCGATTAAAGTTGCCGGGGAGAAAACGGCCATGAAGCTGACCGGCCAGGCGGGCGAGGTGATGAAAGAATCGGCAGAGATCGCCTGGAGCTATATGCATGGTCAGATCCATAAATATGCGCCCGGCTATACTTTTTTTGAGAAATCGCAGGTGCACATTCATATCCCTGAGGGGGCAACGCCAAAGGATGGCCCGTCAGCCGGTATTACTATGGTCACTTCCCTTTTGTCCCTGCTCCTTGACACACCCGTTTCTGACAATTTAGGGATGACCGGGGAATTGACTCTGACAGGACGCATCCTTCCCATTGGCGGGGTAAAAGAAAAAGTGGTGGCTGCACGCCGCTCTGGGCTAAAAACGCTAATTTTCCCGAATGACAATCAAAGAGACTATGAAGAGCTGCCTGATTACATCCGCAAAGGTCTCAGCATTCATTTTGTTGAGCATTACGATGAAGTATTTTCCATTGCCTTTCCGACCAAGCAGCAAATGAGAATGCTATGACATGGAAAGAGGCCTGCAAGCGTAAATGGATCCTTCCGCACGACCTTGATAACAGGGTTTGCGAAATAAAAAATGAGGGAAAAAAAATCGCCACGCTCAACGGGTCGTTTGATCTTTTGCATGCCGGCCACCTTCATATGATCTACGAAGCCTCGAAACAAGCCGATGTGTTGATTGTGGCGTTGAATACGGATGCATCAATCAGGCAATATAAAAGCCCCGAACGCCCGATCATTCCTTTGGAATACCGGCTCGAAATGATGGCAGCGCTTGAATTTGTTGATTATGTCACATGGTTTGATGAAACGGACCCCAAAATGTTTTTATCCGTCGTTCAGCCGCATGTGCATGTCAACGGGTCAGAATACGGGCACCAATGTATCGAAGCAGATACTGTTCTTTCCAGGGGAGGACAAGTCCATATCGTCACGCGAATTCCTGGGCTTTCTACTTCTTTTATCGTAAAAAAAATCAAAGAAATGGCTTAAATCATGCGACTAATTGGCACCCTTCCGGACGAATCACAAGCCATTTTATTTTCCGCCTTTCTCAAGCAAAAAAAAATTACCCATCAAATTGAAATACGATCCAACAACGATTGGGGAAGCCCTGAATACGGGACAGCAAGCTGCCAGGTTTGGATTACGGATGAAGATCAAACAGAAGAGGCTGTACAGCTTTTTTCCGCATTCCAGCAAAACCCTTTTAATCCCCTTTTTCAGCCACCACCTCTTTCTACCCTGCCTCCCCCTCCTCCTGAAATGGCAAATAAACCTCAGGCAGCCAGGCAGAATGCCGGTCCCTTAGGATGGGTCACCCGTTTTTTTATTGGCCTTTGCACATTTCTTTTTGTGTTTGATCAATTCAGCGCCCCTGCAGAGAAAATTCCGCAAGGGGCCTCCATGCTGAACATCTACCTTTCACCGATCAATAATCATTTAATTTTTGATTATCCGAAATTTTTTGAACTTTTGACCCAATTTGTCCAAACCTATGGAATAAACGGTCTGCAAAATCCATCTGATTTGAATCAGGAAGGGCAGGCCCTTTTGCACACCATTGAAAAGACTCCTGTATGGAAAGGGGTTTATAACATGATTGCTGAGGGAAATTTAAATCAATGGTTAGAAGGCAAGCTGCAGGCGCCCCTTTTTGAAAAAATACGCGAGGGGCAAATCTGGCGCCTGTTTACTCCTGCCTTGCTGCATGGCGATTTATTCCATCTCTTTTTTAATATGATCTGGCTGCTTGTCTTAGGCAAGCAAATGGAGCAGAAGATAAAACCCGGCCGCACCATCGCTTTCATCCTGATTGTGGGCATCTTATCAAATATCGCCCAATACCTTGTCAGCGGCCCTAATTTCTTAGGCTTCTCAGGAGTCCTTTGCGGCATGCTTGCCTTTGTGTGGGTCCGCCAAAAAAATGCCCCTTGGGAAGGTTACCAGGTTGATCGTTTAACCTTTGCCTTTATGCTCATCTTTATTTGCGGCATGGCCCTGCTGCAGCTGATTTCGTTGATGATGGAGGTCTTTTTTGATATTTCGATCCCTCTTTTTATTGCCAATACGGCCCATCTGGCAGGAGGCGTTGCTGGCTACTTTCTTGGAAAATTAACCTATTTTAAATGGAGGCCTTCCAAACGTGTCGGCTAGAGATTTGACAATACTCGGCTGCTCTAGCCAGCAGCCGACCCGTTTCCGCAACCATGGAGCCTACCTCCTCCGCTGGAATAATGAAGGCTTCCTATTTGACCCGGGTGAAGGGACCCAAAGGCAATTTATTTTTGCAAATGTTGCCCCCACATGTGTCACACGAATTTTTATTTCACATTTTCATGGCGACCACTGCTTAGGGCTCGGCTCTATCCTAATGCGCCTAAATTTGGATAAAGTCACCCATCCGATTCATTGCTATTACCCTGCAAGCGGGAAGAAATATTTCGACCGCCTCCGTTTTGCCGCCGTTTACCATGAAATGATCCATGTTGTCGAGCATCCGGTTTACGAAGAAGGGCTTGTTGAAGATGACGGCCGCTTCCGCATTGAAGCGGTGTTTCTTGAACATGGAGTGCAAAATATCGGATGGAGGATCACGGAAGCCGACACCACCAAATTTGATGACGACAAGCTTAAAATTCACAAGGTGAGGGGCCCCCTCGTCAAAGAGCTGCAGGAAAAAGGACTTGTCATTATAGAGGGAAAGGAAGTGAGGGTAGAAGATGTCAGCTGGGTGAGGCCTGGAGACAGCTTTTCTATTGTGATTGACACGCTCCCTTGCAAAAATGCGGTTAAAATTGCCGAAGGAGCCAAGCTTTTTATTTGCGAAAGCACCTATTTGGACGAGCATAGAGATTTAGCCAAGGCCCACAATCATTTAACGGCAAAGCAAGCGGCAATGATTGCCAAAGAGGCGGGGGCAGAAATGCTTATCCTCACTCATTTTTCCGCCCGCTATCAAAATACAAAGGACTTTGAGAAGGAGGCAAGAGAAATTTTTCCGAACACTTTTGCAGCTGACGACTTGATCTCCTTCCCTTTTCCAAAAGTTTCTATAAAACCGAATTAAAGGCCAATGCAAGAGTTCTCGGAAAATTTTTTGGAACATTTCAGGGCCATTAAAAACGCTTCTGAGCATACCTTGCGCAGCTATGCCCTTGACTTAAGGGTTTTCCACGATTTTTTGAAGGGATCATCCCATTCCCTCGAACTCAATTCGATTGACCGTAAAGCCGTGCGGGAATTTCTTGCAGCGTTGATGCATCAGAAAAAAAGCAAACGGACCATCGCCCGGCGTCTTTCGACTTTGCGCAGTTTTTTTAAGTATGCGCTTAAGAACCGATGGATTGAAACAAACCCTGTGGAAGAGATTGAAAACCCAAAAATTGAAAAAAAGCTTCCCCCTTCGCTGACCTACGAACAGGTGGTCCACTTGTTCCATCAACCCGATCTTTCTAGTTATCTTGGAATGCGCGACCGGACAATTATGGAGCTTTTTTATAGCTCAGGCCTAAGGGTAAGTGAATTGGCGAGCTTGAATAAGGACGATTTCGATTTCGAAAATCTGACGCTTAAACTAAAGGGTAAAGGAAAAAAGGAGCGCATTGTCCCCATTACCAAAAATGCAGCCGGCTGGTTAAAAAACTACTTGGAATATCCTGTCCGTCTAACCGGCGGTTCGGATCATCAGGAAGAAATTGACCATGAGGCCCTATTCCTCAATAAGCTGGGAACGCGTCTCACTACCCGCTCGATCGACCGCAAATTCGATCTTTATTTATCGCAGAGCGGACTGGCAGGCAAGATCACTCCCCATACCATTCGTCACACCATAGCCACGCATTGGCTGGAAAATGGAATGGATTTAAAAACGATTCAGGTCTTGCTTGGTCACAGCTCTCTTTCCACAACAACAATTTACACCCAAGTCTCGACCAAACTTAAAAAGAAGGTGTACGACGCTGCACACCCAAGAGCCTAGATAAGAGAATTGATGCTATCCTCCTCATGTAAGTCTTGCCATTGCAAAAAAAAGCATCGATAGGCTGCTTTTGCTATCATATTAGCGATTAGACGTTGTACAGGCCCATTTTTGCCTTTTTTTTGTATTAACAAGAGGACGGGAGCTAATCAATCTCCCATTCAATCAGAAAAAGGATCTTTTTGCTTTTAAATGGGACCGTCATTTGTCTCTCTAGGGTCCGTGTCTGTCCTAAAAAAAAGAATGTAGTTAAAAATAATAATACTATAATGTATTTGGTATAAAAACACTCAGATCGCCCCTAGTTCCGACAAATGACTACGGCTCGACTAGGAAATCATAATGCAGGCATCATAACTTATATTAGACGTAAAGCATGGGGTCAACTTTAGCACGCTCTTGCAAGCGAAGGATTTCCCCGTATAAACATTCGATTTAAGGGCAATTTTTTGCTATTGGAATAACATTAGATCGTTTCATTAAAGGTATTTTTTACATTTGAGAAAACTATAAACTATAAAGCTAAACTTAAAAAATTTGCGATGAAGGCTTATTCAAAGGCAGATGATTGCCGTCGATGGCAGAATAACACTATAAATTTTTCGAATTATTTGGAGTGGTAAATGTCAAATCCAAGAGAATTGTATGTTATATGTGGACCTAATGGGTCTGGAAAAACAACGTTGATTAATACCTTCTCAAAAAATATCGTTGAAAAAAAAGCAATTGAAATTGCGCCTAATCCTGATGATCCCACATCTAGTGAGAGTTCCTTAAATAAACAAAAATTCATGTTGAATTTTATAAATGATTGTTTAAATAGAAATCTAAGCGTTATCTTTGAAACTACAGGAGCTGGATATAATAGTGTTGCAAATCTCATGGATAAGGCCTATGCACGAAACTACCGCATTATATTTTGGTACTTGTATCTTCCAAATGTCCAAATACCAAAGGAAAGAATTCAATCAAGATATACCACGCGCGGATAGGTCTTTAAATTTTTCATCGGCATCTTTTGCGTCCCAGCTCATTGCTCGATCTTGCAAACTTATCCAAGTTTGCTGCGATCTCCGCAATGTACTGGGACATAAAATCTCGCCGCCAAAA
>JAJTHR010000085.1 GCA_021298935.1 Parachlamydia sp.
CTTGCCTGTCGGTGCCGCCAGGGCAATTGTGCATGTTTTTTTTTGCTCGGGATCGAGGCTGTTCCAAAAGGCTTGAATTAGGCGGGCCGCCGTATAGGTCTTGCCTGTCCCTGGACCGCCGCAGATGATGGAAAATGGTGAAGTAATGGCACTTAAGATGCCTTCGGCTTGTTCATGCAACAGCTGGCCTGCCTGTTGCATGGCCTGAATTTGCTGTTTAAATGCTATTTCATTCAATTGGATTGTAGGAGGATGGGAGGTGTGGCGCTTAAACGAATCGAGAAAGAGGGTTTCGTAAAACCAGTTTTTTTGAAAATAATAAAGTTGATTAAACTTGCATAGCGGTGTGGATGGCGTTTCTTCGGAATCAATGGACAGCTGGCTTGGCGAGAGTTGGGCTGCGCCTGCTAAAATGAATTGTTTCATTTCGGCTGGATTCTCGCAAGCCGGCCACAAATCTTCCACAGAAGGTTTAAGTTCCTCATCTGCCTGTACGCAAAGGTGCCCTTCTTTGGCCGCCAACGACAGATGACAAATGAATAAGGCGGCCCTCTCATCCACCAGGTCTGGATCGAGCAGGGAATGGGCCAGCCGATACTCCAAGTAACCAAGCAGCCCTTTTTCCAGCAGGTGTTCGAGCAAGGGCCATCTCGAGTCTTTTTTATTGGAATCAGCGTGGAGGACAGGATGGCTGTCGCATAATTCTTTTAATTTACCATTGATGAAGCTGATCATAATAAAATAGTAACAAAAGAGACGAGGAAATGTCGAGCACTACTGTTCAGCATAGCGGCTGGAACGGATCGTCTTTTTTTCTTTGCCAACGGTCTCAGGGGGGTCATTTTGATTGATGACGGGGAAAGTGGTGTTGGCTGCGATTTGCAACTCTTTCCAGGCTCCCCGATCAAACCAGCCTACACTTCCATTCCAAAAGACATAGAGGCCGATCAAACCAGCAATTGGCAAAATGATGTAAGTCGCGATGAGAAATTTGGGCACTTTTGCATCCAGGCTGGCAATTTCCAAGTCGTCGCCATACTGCTCGATCTCTTGCTCTGACATTATTCTAATCCTCCTCTTTCATCATTTGGATTTTCGCTTCCTCGTCCATATCGAGGCGCCCTTTTCTCCACAGCTGGAAAAAAAGCAAAAAAGCGCCGCCGACCATGCTTATGACAAAGGCGTAATGGAGGTAGTTTCCGTAAATGCCGAAGCTATCGTTCATTGCAGCGTCCTCTGTCCTTCAATGATTTCTTTGGTCTTAATCGGATCCTTTCCTAGCCACCATGCCTGGTTAGGTGGTGTTATGCGCGTCCCTTTTGTCATTAAATACTGGTAAATTGCCTCAAATTGAAGATTTGGCGCTCCCATGTCGGCCGCATTGGATAGGTGAGGAACAAAAAAATGGCGGTAGGAGGGCATGACCGAGCCGGCGCTGGCTGATTTTGGGGACCAAAAATGGGCTTTGTGCCAATCCCTGCTTGGCCGTTTGACTCCCTCGCGCGAAATGTCAGGGCCAATGCGGCGCGTCCCTGCAAAGGTAATTTTTTGGTAAATATACTCATTAGCCGAAGAGGGAGGGGCCGGATAGGAATCGGAGCCATTAAGGACGGTGTCCTGAATCAAAGTACGTGTTTGATCGGTATGGCAGTACCAACAGCCTTCAATGGCATAGAGATGCTCCCCATAGTGAATGAGCTCCTGCCTCGAATGGAAGCCAAATTTCTTCTCTTTGAGCTCCTCAAGGGACTGAACAGGCTTTCCTAAAGGATCGTAACGCCATCTTTCGCCCCACTTATCTTCTGTAAATGCCACGCGGAATTCCTGGGGATTTTCAGCATAAATGACTCCATGGTCATGGTGGTAGGGATGTTTCTTGTCATCTTCAAAGAGTTTAAAATCTTTATCCACCCAATTTTGCAGAATGCCGCCGTTCGGTTCATAGGCAAGAATTTCCTCGGCTTTAGGGTCATACAGTTCAAGCAAATGAAGGGTTTCATGCCCGTCTTTTCTGACATGCTCTTCAAGCGGACGCAGGAGCAATAGGCGCGAGGTCAGCTTCAGTTCTTTTTCGTTTAAACGGGTGATGTATTTTTCCAACTCAGGGGGAGCAATCAGGCGCAAATTTTCCGATTCCTGAAAAGCGAGCAAGGAAAAACCTGCCTTGAGATGCCTCACATATTGCAAGTCATTTCCCTCATGCGACGTGGTGCTGATGTAAATGTGAGGGTCCTCGATTTCGTACATTTGGGCCTGATAAGGTGTCGAGGGGGTGGTCCAGGTTTTGTCTACATAGCGGGGAGCCACCAGTACGACTGCAATGGAAGTGGAAAATAATAGAATAATTCCAATGACTGTCAAAACAGCCGAGCGATCGAGGAGGTGATGAAAAAAGCCTTTTTTTGGTTGTGCCGGCTTGTTCATGTCAATACCCCCGCCGGTTCGGGAGGCTCTTTTTCCACATCAGTTGAGAGGACAACGGTGTTAAATAAATTGATGGCAAAGAGGACATTCCCGAATAAAATGACAATGCCGCCAAGTCCACGCAGGATCCACCAGTCTTTCATGTCCGAAACCGTTTGCAGAAAGGGAAGGCGGATCAGATTTTCATGAAATTCGGCGTAGGAGCTTCCATCTGCCCAGTTGGCCCAGGCAAGTCCTTGTAAAAATCCTCCCAGCCATAGAGAGAAGAGAAAAACTAAACTTCCCCACAAATTAAGGGCGAAGTGCCAATCCGCCAGCTTGTCTGACCATAGAGGCTTCTTTACCATGGTGGGGATGGCCTGATAAAGGCCTGCTATGGCAAAAAAAGTAAATGTCCCATACAAGGCAATGTGGGAATGACCGATGATCCAATCGGTTTTTGAGGTGATTTCATTGACATTACGCAGTGATTGCAGGGAGCCTTGCGCGCACGTGATTAAATAAAACACATTTCCCATCATTAGAAAGCGGATGGGGGCGCTGCGAAAGTATTTTTGCCAATCATGCTGGAGAGTGGCAAACAAATTATAGACCACTGTCCAGACGGGAATGAACATCCAGATGGAAAATACAATGGAGACTGTTTGCAGCCACTGGGAAATAGGCCCGTGGATGATGTGATGGGTGCCGATCCAGGCATAAATAAAGGCGACCGACCAAAAACCGATCATGGAGAGGCGGTGGCTGTAAATGGGAGTGTTGGCCAGCTTAGGGAGAAAGTAGTAAGCGGCAGCCAAGCCCATCGGAGTATAGATCAACCCCACCAAATTATGGACATAAAACCAGCTGACATTAACTCTTGAAAGCCCTTCAGGCACCCAGTTGATGGCAAAGCTTCCGACAAACACCACAAAAGTGGTCCAAATGAGCGTCCCCATGCTGTACCATAGGGAGACATACAGCTTTTCGTAGCGCCTGTTCGCGATTGTCATGAAAAAATTATAAACCAGCATCAGCCAGCCGACCGTGAAAAGAACCTTGACCGGGATCCAGGATACCCAGGTAGGCAGCTCGGCATATTCCCATCCAAAATTTGTGCCCCATGGGTAGGAATTCACTCCAATTGTAAGGGAAAACCACCATAATGCCCCCCCCCAGAGAGCAAGGGAGGGGCTCCATATGGACACGCCGCATAAGCGCGGAACAAAGTAAAGCATCAATCCCACATCAACCGACAGCAGCCACAATAGAGTAACGGTTCCCACGTGAACAGGACGGACCCGGCCAAAGGAAATGTACTCTCCTGCAAAGTAGTCGGGAAAGACAAATCCGTTAAAGGATATAAAGACGCCTATGATCATGCCGATGAGCATAAAAACGACTGAGGGATAGAGAAACAGCTTCGCTGCACGGTCATCGTAAGTCATTGGTGATCCTTTTCTTCATGGAACATTTGATACTTTACCGCTTCCTGGTCTTCAAATTGCCCCTTTTTCGAAAAATAGATATAAATAAGCAAGCCTGTGAGGCTTGCAGCCAGTGAACTGACAATAGTGTAGAAAAGCATTGCGGAACTCTAGAAGTTTAGAGCTCCGCACTGTAGCAGAATTAATGTTTTTTTTGAAATTGATTGAAGAGGGAAGGCCAAGAAAATTCTACATTTGTAATTTTTTTTTATTTAATTACGATGGCAGGTACCTCATGTGTGGATATAAGGGTCTCAACTGCTTCTAAATTTTCGACTAATTTGATAAGAGCTACAGGAGCATTATCACCATACATTTTCAAGGCCTGAGCGGTCAGATTTTTTGCAGCGTTAAATTCCTTTAAACAATATTTAATTGCCGCATGACAATGAATTGAAGAAGCTGACAAATCAATATATGGATCTAATTGATGGAGCTTATTAAAATTCTCATCTGCTTCTATAAAATTGTTCAAAGAATAGTTGATTATCGCTTCGATTTCTAAAATTTTTACTTGATAATTGATACTTAGGTTTAAATTTAGATTAGAGAAATTTTTTAAACATTCTTTAGCTTTTTTAAATTGCTTCGTAGCTACATACTTTTTTATTATTCTATAATGAAATTCAACTTTCAGGTAAGAAAGTTTAATAAATATTGGTTCTAATTCATTTTTATTAATTTTATTATTAAAAAAATATTCAACCAACGTTTCCGTATTATTAAAACCCTGTAATGCAGCATGAACTGCTATTTCGTTTTTATACTCTTGCAACGTTCCAGGATGCATTTGAGTATAAATATGTGAAACTCCTGAAGAGTCTGGTCGACTAGTAAGGGAATTAAAAATTTGGAAAATGACCTTACTCTTTGCACCTTGTGACTGTTGTTCCAAACAAAGAGCATAGAGAAGATGCTCACCCTCTTGTCCTTCAAGGGCTAATTGATTATATTTTTTGATATCTATTTCTAAACCCGTTAAACGGCAAGTATCGACTTTAAAATAATCATTTAAAACGGGATATTTTTCACAAAGTTGGAAATAACCATTATAATTTTTTTTACCTAGAAAAAAGTTTGGAGCAGGTTCATTAAATTTATATTTGCTCAATGCAAAATTTAAGGAACATTCCCATTTTTCTCTTACAGATTCATCAATTGCTTTAGATGCTTCCCATTCATAATTAAGATGCGCTCTAATTTTTAATTGTTTCCAGGTCGAGGGCTGAATTCTTGAATCTTTTAATGCTCTTTCGTAATTAATCAGGCCTTTAAAAGTTAAAAAATTTTTAAGAATATAATTAAGTGTTTCAACATCTAGTTTGGCGAGATGATTGACTGGTTCTGTTTTTGTTTTTTTATTAGGGATTAAATGTGAATTATCTTCTAAGGGTCTTATCATTTTAAACCTTTTTTTCAACAAGAGTACTTATTTTAATATTTACAAACAATTCATTTTTTATTATAAAAATGTATTAATGATTCTTTAGCTGCTTTCATTAATTGTAATTCCAACGCTTCTTCATAAGTGACCCATTTTGCCTCGGTATGCTCCCTAATGGCAATATTGAGGGCAGGCAATTCACTGAGAGTTACCGTAAACATATGATAAATATAGTCTAGTTCATCATGAAGTGTGATAAAAAGCTTACCTACCTCTTGAACAGCTAAGCCGCTTAAATCTATTCCTGTTTCCTCAAATACTTCTCTTACAACCGCTTCATCGGCCTTTTCATTTTCTTCTATCTTCCCTGCAGGTACCCCCCAAGTACCTCCTTGGCGCGTAGCGGGATGTCGTTTCAAAAATAATAATTTATTGTTATGCTGGATATAGCAACCGGCGGCTTCAACAGTTGGTGAAAAATCAGGCGGGTTATGGTTATAAATAGTATACATAATTTTCTCCTTGGCAAATATTATA
The DNA here is from genome assembly GCA_021298935.1 of Parachlamydia sp. Taxonomy (GTDB): domain Bacteria; phylum Chlamydiota; class Chlamydiia; order Chlamydiales; family Parachlamydiaceae; genus Protochlamydia. Next base: position 5,812 of record JAJTHR010000085.1, read on the forward strand.
GCATAAGGAACACATGCGCGAAATCGTTAATTTGCTAAATGAAGTGGGAATGCTGGCCCATGTCCAACGCTCAGGCTTAAGTTTCTTAGGGTCCGGCAAACAATCGGTTGCCGAACATAGCTACCGCGTGGCATTGATTGCCTATGCTCTTGCGCGCCTTTCAAAAGAAACAATTGACTTGAATAAATTGACAATGATTTGCCTGTTTCATGACCTGCCCGAGGCTCGTATAGGCGACTTAAATTACGTTCAAAAAAAATACGTAGAACCCAAACTCACAGAGGCTTTGCATGATCTCGCGTGCGGATCAAGCCTTGGACCGGAAATTGTAAGTTGGATTGAAGAATACGAGAAGGAATCCTCTTTTGAAGCCATTCTGGCGCACGATGCTGACCAGCTAGAGCTGCTGCTCCTGTTAAAGAGAGAAGAAGAACTTGGGAATGTAAAAGCAGCAGCCTGGTCGCATAATGCAAAAAAAAGACTAAAAACTCCAATCGCTCTTGAACTTGCTCAAGCGATCATGGAAACACCGAGTGATTCATGGTGGCTAGGTGATCCAGACGACCCCCATTGGATTGACGGGGGGAAAAACCAAAAAAAAATTAATCCTTCATCCATTTGATCATCAGACTCTCAAGCGTTGGTTGAATGTGCAACGCTTCTTTTAGTTTTTGATACCGCTCCTTTGCTTCCCAGCATTCTTTTCCGCTTGCTCCCTCAATAGCCCGTATAAGCAAGTTTTTGGGGGTGTGCTCAGAATCGATAAACTCGATGATTTGCACGCGATATCCCACCGAACCAAGCAATTCCCCTCGTGCGGCATCAGTCGCCAGTGCTGCAAAGCGCTCTTTTAAAATTCCATGGCGTAAGAGGGGCTCCAAGGCCTGGTTTTTGACTTGTTTATAGAGCTCGTGCTGGCAGCAGGGGGCGCATAAAATAACCTTAGCCTGCCACCGGATCGCTTTGTCAAGGGCTGCATCTGTCGCTGTATTGCAAGCATGCAAGGCCACCACCATGTCTACAGCTCCATCTGTTTCAAATTCTTGAATATGACCGCAAATGAATTGCATCGAGGAACTTATCCCAAGATCGGCAGCCAGCCGGCTGCATTCCTGTATGACTTCTTTTTTTAGATCGATCCCCTTTAAAATTAGTTCCAACCCTTTTATTTCCTTCAAATAATGATGCAAAGCAAAAGTAAGGTAGGCTTTGCCGCAGCCAAAATCGACGATGGTTAAAGGACCTTGAGGGAGTTGAGGCAAAATATCATCGACCATTTCCAAAAAGCGGTTTATTTGACGAAATTTATCCATCCTTGATGCATGCACCTGCCCTTTTGGACTCATGATCCCCAAACTGACCAGAAAAGGAATGGGAACTCCCTCTTGTAAAATGTATGTCTTCTGCCGATTATGACTGCTTGGCGTGTCGTTTTTAGAGGGGGGCTTTTTTATCAATGAAGAATTTTTTTTGCTCCTCAAAATTTGATAATCCGCTTCTTTGGTAAAAAAGTGTGCCTGTTTGTAAATGGTAAGTTTTTCAATTAGGCAGGTGATTAATTCTGGGGGAGTGACATTCTTGTGAAAGGCCTGTGTTTGGCTGGTTGTTGTCAATTGATAAAAGAGCCCCTGCTTAGTACTGACCGGTCGGATCTGTATCTTAGGCTCTTTTTTGTCGAAAGGTGAACTTAGGGTAGCAGATAGCAAAAGCTGACTTGCAATCAGCCTTTCTATCAATTCTGCAGGTTCTTCTTTCATGTGAAGAGAGGTTCGGAAACTTGCTTCCAATCTTCTTCAAACCGATCTACTCCTTCCTCAGTGAGCGGATGATCGACAATGAGTTTTTCAAAAAGATCGGCTTTAAGCGTCGCGCCAAAAATTCCCAAAGAGGCGCATTGCAGCACCTGTTGCACGTGATGAATAGAGGCAGCGAGTATTTTTGTCTGCAATTGATAATTGCGAAAGATATCTTGCGTCATGGCCAACATTTCCATGGGATTTTCCCCGCCTGCTTCAATACGGCTAAGATAGGGCGCCACATAATAAGCCCCTGCCAAGGCTGCCATGAGGGCCTGCCTTGGGTGGAAGAGCACTGTTGCCATGGTGGGAATCCCTTCTGAAGCGAGAGTATGAATCGCCTCCAATCCTTGCTTTGTGATCGGGACCTTTACAATGATGCGGTTAGAAAAGGCATAAAGTGCCTGACCTTGTTTGACCATTTCTTGCCAAGTCCGGCCGGTCGCCTGAACGGTCACAAACCCCTCCTGCACTTGCAAAATCTCCTCTAAAAGGGCTTGCATTGGCCGTTTGGCCCCTGCAATGAGGGTGGGATTCGTTGTGACTCCCTTTAAAATACCTAACCGTTCTGCATATTGAATCGTTTCAATCTGTGTCGTATCAAGCCAAATTTCCATGCTGTCCTGCTTCTTTGAGAGCTCTATCTTACAGGGATGGAAATTTATAGTGAACAAATTGATCGATAATATTCTCGAAATGGCGCACATACGCATCCAAATCAGCTCTTTTTTCATATTGCGTCAATGCATGCTGTGACCATTCCATGTAAATATTCTTGTTCTCATACAGCCGGCAAGCCAAATTTACATAATCGTCCACTTTGCCGCTTGCAATCATATATTCTTTGCCAAAATAGTTGGCGCCATAACGGGACTGCTGCGGGCCAGTCTCATCATACATGGATACAATCGGACAACCGGCTGCCATAGCCTCTAAAAGACTCAAACCACTGCCGAACGGAAATTCATTGAGATACAAATCCATTGACCTTGCAAACTGTCCGGGCGTCGGTAGCTGTCCAAGAAAAAAAACCCGGCTTTCCACCCCTGCCTCTTTAAAAATGAGCATCCGGCTTTCCTTCTGCGCCATTTCACCGATCGGTGCATAGACAGCCTTAGGACATTTTTTTAGAATGGCTGCGATTGCCCGGCACATTTCAGGTGTAAGACGGGTATCAAGGTGATTGGAAATGGTCGTCATGACAAAACTATCGACTGGCAATCCCAGCGCTTCTTTAGAAAAGGGCGCCTTTTGCCAATCAAGCCGCACATCTAACGAAAAATGCAGGAGGGCGCTTTCCATGCCTTGCTGCAGATAGCGCTCTCTTGTCTGGTTGTAGGCCTCATCTGTGCTGATAATGGCTAAATCAAAGCAAGGAAAAGGAGGCAGCGTCCCATGATCGAATAATAAGCGCAGGGGCGCGTCGGTCTGGCTTGCAATCATGCTATTCATTTCATCGGGCCCATGAAACACGGCAATATCAATGGCATATTGACTAAGCAGGCGGGTCGTTTCCTTAATGGCGATTTCATAGGTAGGTGATTTCGGATCAATGCTTACATGGATGCCAAGATCTTTTAAATACTGCATGGTAAGCGCTCCACGTAAATTCGAGGAAGGTGATACGTAGGAGGCGATGGGATAACTCATCAGATGATCGGTCAACCGCTCCGTACTGATGACGCAAATGTCAAACCATTGACGGTCAGCAAAAGTGCAAAGCGTTTTTAAAAGCCGTGTGGGAGCATGTCCGCCATCCACAATTTGCGGAACAATGTGGGCAAGGCGGATTTTATTTTTTGGAGCAAAGGGCCTTGGGTATCGTTTAGCCAACGCTTCGTTAATCAAATCTTTCATATAGTCATGCGGCTGAGGCCCAAGCGGCGCCTCTTTAGGGGGCAGCCCCTTATAGGGATCATACCACTCTTGCAAACCTTGTTCGGTGCCGTGGGCAATCGCCCTCTCTTTGCCATAACGATGGACTTCATGTTCTCTGAGTAGCCGTTTGGACACCTGATAGAGCCAGTTAAAATTTTCAGGGCTTTGATCTTTTAAGCAAGCCTGCAAGGCTTCGTTAAATGGGGTGTTAACAAGATTTTCCACATGCCAACCTTTTTGGGACTCCATCTGATCTTTTGGATACAGTTCAAGAATATAGACAAAGAAGCGGCTATCCGCAAAGATTTCATGCAACACAGGAAATTGAAGCAGTTGAAGAAAAGAAGTGACCGTCGGGAAGACAAAGAGCGGCTGCCCGGCCCCCTTTAAAGATGAATAATCATAATTTTCTACTGGTTCAAGAAAGGGCATGGCTGCCGCATTCATTGATTCAGGGGGATAGGAAAACGGATGAAAAGGAATTTTGGAAGAAAGACGGCTCCCCCCTAACGCCTCCATCAAAGCTGGTTTTTCTTTTATCAGGCATTCTACCCCCTTTGCAATAACGAGCTTAGGCCTAAGCAGGGATTGGCAGGCAGCCGGCAGTTGAACGAGCGCTTGATCGATTTGTTGTTCCCTTCCCAGAATGCCTCGTTGATATTCCTCGAAAAAGGTTTTTAGCGGTAAAGGAAGTTCCTCCGCCTGATCGATTTGATGCATGCCGGTGAACAGGATGAATTCAAGCCTGATAGCCTCTAGAAAAGCATCGGCAATGTATTTCAGGCTGCCATATTCCTGGCACAGGGACTCGAGAACAAGGAATGTTTGTTTGTATTCCAAGGCCCCTTTATGAATAGAGGCGTCTGCAAAATTGACAAAGTAGGGAAATGCCCGCTCGGAGGAAGCAAGGGAATCCAGGGAGACTCCGGGCACGGGGAACAATAGCTGAAAGGCTTTTAACCTCTCTCCTTTTTCATAATGGCTTATAAAATCATCGAATAAATCAGGCATTGTTATAAAAAGAGGAAATTCAAGGGGTTTAAAAAGAAAATTAATTAATAATTCGCTAAGAGTTTGTTAGCGGGAAAACCTCTACATCCACTCCAGATGAATAACGCATCCTTTCAGGAGGCCTGTGAGGGCTTTCGAAGCCATCCGATTCCAGTAGCAGACTATCCCATTTTTCAACATTGACCTGGCTTAAGGGGTAGGGTTTGTGATGCACCCTTCCGGTGCGTATCTGATTGATTTGATTGGCAAACAGCACGTAGCGCTCTGTCAGAAAAAAATCCAAAGTGCCTGGAACAGACATGAAAAAATTCCCTGTCCCCTGATAGGTAAACTCGGAAATGGCATGCGAGCCTTCAACCTGGCAAGCCATATTGACTTTGCCATTGGAAGTTGTTGTGGAGGCAATTTTTGAATAGCGGTAAGGCAGCGAAAAGAACTGGCGTGCCATTTGCACGGCAATGTATTGGTTGGCATCCAAAGAATAAAACCAGACCCCCGGTACGCCTTTGGCATCATAGACATAGGTACGGACATTAATTTCGGTAAAATTCGACAACCCGGGAATCGAGGGAAATAGCTTGGGCTTGACCCCCTCCATGTTAAAGGCAACAATACTAAGATAGGCCTTACCCTCAAATGTATCGACTGTCAGCCCGGGTGGCAGAGTTTTTTGAATTGTCTCATGATCAAACTCCCAATCTAAAAACAGCATCCGTCGCCATTTTTGATCCATGACGGGATTTTGATCGGGATAATTGCGCACTTCATCTCTTTTGGCATCAGTCGGGATGGGCATTCAAACCTCAATTAATGGACAATTTTAAAATCTTCATGGGAATGCTCAATCGGAAAGTACTCAAGCGTTGCCTCCTCGATCTGTCCGGGCATCGTTTCTTCTTTCAATCTTTCCAATAACATTTCCAACTGCTTCTTTGATCCTTGAGCATAAATCTCGACGGTTCCGTCTTTCAGATTGCGCACTTCTCCTTTAATCCCCAGGTCCAATGCACGGTAACGTGTTAGAGCCCTAAAACCAATCCCCTGCACTTGGCCCTTCACAATGGCATGCATTTCATAATTTTCCTGGGAGGAATGTTCCATGAGAGGCTCCTTTTAGTTTTGTTTAAAGGAGAAATTCTTTTGCCGTCAACAGCAATTTTCCTCAAAACAAGCCGCCTCTTCTTCGATAAGCGAGCCCAAAGAAAAATTAAGAATCAGGTCCTGGATCAGCTCAAGGCTTTGGGCGCGGCTGATCAATTCCCTGAATTGCCTGGTTCCGGATGATTTTTTGAGATACCAGCAGCCAATCCGGCGCATATCAATGCAGACCCTTTGGTCGCAGTGATAATTTCGGGTGATCAAAAAGTGCTCATGTAAAGCTGTGCGGCAATCTTCCAGGCTACGCACAAGCGGGGGGGTGCCGTTCAAGTGATTGATAATTTCCTCAACCAGCCATGGCTGCCCCATTGTTCCACGTGCGGCTAAGACGGCATCGCAACCGGTTTCGGAAAACATGCGCTCTGCCGAGGGGCCGTCCAGAATGTCTCCATTTCCTATCACTTTAATGGTTGTGGCAGCCTCGACTGCAGCCCTGATATGTTCCCAGTTCGCAGGACCCCGGTACCCTTGCTGGCGCGTGCGTCCGTGAACGCAAATAGCCACTGCCCCCGCCTGCTCGGCGATTTTTACAATGTCACTGACAAGAATATTTTGATCATCCCAACCGGCCCGAATCTTAACCGTCACAGGTATCTTTACCGCCGCCACCATTTCAGCCAGTATATCGCCGATCAGGGAAGGATTTTTGAGCAGGCCTGAGCCGCTTCCATCCTTCGTCACTTTATCGACCGGGCAGCCGCAATTCAGATCCACGCAATCGAACCCAAGGTCTTCCACAATTTTTGCCGCCTGCCCGGCAATGTCCGGTTTGCTTCCGCAAAGCTGGGCGGCAATGGGGTGCATGTCCCCCGAATAGTCCAAAATATGATAGGTATGAGGGTCGTGCCGGATCAGAGCGTCCATTTTTACCATTTCACAAGTCATGAGCCCGGGCCGGTACCTGGCCGACATTTTACGGTAGGGGTAATCGGAGCACCCCGCCAATGGGGCATAAAAAATGCGGTTGGGAACGGTTAAACGTCCAAGCTGCATGGCTTGGCTCGCATGGTGAGTCATCGGGCAAGTCCTATCAATAGATTGATGACCATGTTCTGAATGATGCTTAAGGCAAAAAATGCGACAATCGGGCTGAAATCAATCATGCCAAGCGGGGGGATGAACCGCCTGAAAAAATTGAGGTAGGGATCGGTATAATAGATGATGAATTGCATGATCTTGTATTCATGCAACTGGGGCAGCCAGGAAGCAATAATACGCCCGAAAAGCATCAGGGTATAAATTTGAAAGACCGCATGTATTAACTGGACAATTGTATGCATAATGAAGTAATTGTTTTTGTTAGTTATTGTAGTTGAAAACCTTTTTTTAAGGCAGGAAAATCTTGTAAAGCGGTTTTACATCCTCATCTCTTGCTTGATAATATTAAAAAAACCAAATAACATTATCATTAAATATATAAAATTGTTAATTTAATTAATTAACGATGTAATTAGGATTGATGAATATGTTTGTTGCTTCGCTTGCGTCTGTCGGCCTGGATGCCTCAGGTTCCCACATTTTTGGTGCCTTAGTTCTACAAGGAAAGGGGGGTGCGCAATTAAAAAAATTGTTTACCTATTCAAAAGAAAATTTTAAAGATATCCAGCGCGAATTCACAAATAAGGCTTACCTCTGCACAGGTTTAAAAGGGAGCGATGTCCTGATCAGGCGATTAACTCTCCCCCTTACAAAGGAAAAAGACATTGACGAAGCGCTCGCCTTTCAGGCTGAGCCGGTCCTTCCGTATCCCATTGAAGAGGCATTGCTCGCGCGCCAGACGGTAAAAAAAGAAGGGGATGCAACGGAAATACTATTGCTTTCAGCACGTAAGAAAAGCCTAGAACAGCATATTGAAGAATGGAATGCCTTCGAGATAAATCCGGAGAAGATCAGCTGCATGCAATTGGCCTTGCATGCATTTGGAAGGGCTTACGTTCCGGAATCCAGCGATTACATCATCCTGCATCAGGGCGAAGAAGAGATCCATGGCCTTCTAGTCGAGGAAGAATTGGCAAGCGCCTCCTTCTCTCAAATCAACCGTAACGACGACCAGAAAGCCATTTACCGCATGGCCTATTCCTTATCCAGGCAATCGCACCGCCGATTAGAAGGTCTTCTCCTGACGGGCAAATTGGCCGAAAACGAGGACCTAGCAAAAAGCCTGGCTGCTGAATTGAAACTGCCGGTTTTGGCTTTAGGCAAAAGCGAAGACGCCTTTTCATCTGAAGAAATGCGCGCCTTTGCATACCCCATCGGACTTGCGATCGCCTCCCTTGCAAAGGGGCGGGCAGTTGATTTCAGACAGGAAGAGTGGGCCTACCCGAACCCCTGGAAGCGGCTAAAAGTGCCTTTGGCTATTTATTATACCCTTATTTGCCTCCTGGCTGCCTCCTTCTACTTGTTCGGGCAAGCGTTTCTCGACTACAAGCAAAATGAAATTCGGCAATCCTACATCGACCTGCTGGCCGGCATGAATAAGACCCACCTCCAAGTGGAAGAGGCTTACGCCACTAAAAACCCTTCTGCTAGGAAATTCAGCGGCGAGGAAGCTGATCTTTTTGAACTGGGAAAAGATGACTTTATGGAAAGGTTGAGCTTTTTGCAAAAAGAGCTGCAATCCACCCCCGATACGTTTCCTTTATTTCCCAATATTCCAAGAGTCGCCGATGTACTGGCCTGGCTTAGCGCCCATCCGGCCGTCACGAAAAAGGAAAATGACGGACAGGCAAGATTACAAATTGAAAATTTTAGCTATGCTGTATTAAAAAGGCCTATGCAAGGAAAAAAACAGGAGAAGTATCAAGTGAAGGTGGAGCTGGAATTCAGCAGCCCGACCCCTAAGTGGGCCCGGGAATTCCATGATGCCCTGATTGCGTCCAATGATTGGGTAGATCCAAAAGGGGAAGTCAAATGGAGCTCCAACCGTGGACGTTATAAAACCTCTTTTTTCCTTAAAGATAAAACCCACTATCCGAGTCAGTAGATGAAAAATATTCCTGTCAACCGTATCCTGATCTATCTTTTAGCCCTCGGACTCCTTCCCCTCCTTTTTGCAGCCCTTTTCTTTTTTTCGCAAAAGGCTGACCTTGAAGAATTGCAGCAATCCATTGAAAGTGTAGGCCATCAGGCATTCATCAAAGAAAAAAAACAGGCTCAAAACGTGAGCGTAAGGCAGCATTTTCGCGATGCCGACCATTTCTATATTGACAAGCACCTTGAGTCGCTTACATTTTTGGAACCGGAAATTGAAATGCTCCAGAAAATCTCGAATGATAAAAATTTTGCCGGCGACGAGCGGATCAAGCGGCGTTTAGAGTATCTGAATGGCCCTTCCAACAACCTGGCTTTTTCCGAAGGAGTGGTGCAAACCTTTCCTTTTTTTCAGGAAACAATGGAAACCCTTGTCCATCCCGTTGAGGTCAATGCGGCCGATCTGCTGAAAATTTTAGCGCGCGTGGAAGGGATTGAAGTAGAATCAGTGGAGGGAGGAACCAACCGCCCCCAATTGATTATTACCGAATTTAAAATCGACAAAAAGAAAGTCAACGAAAGCAATGAAGTTTATCAACTGAACATGAAGCTCTTAAAGCGGGAATTTTTATGAAAACGATACGAAAGCTAGCCTATATTCTATCCCTTTTTATCACGCTTTGCTCCTTTGCAAGCGCCAAGCGGGGTCCATCCAAAAAGAGGCTCCTTCCCTTATCAAGCATCCATATTATTGACCGCAATGGATTTGCTGAAACATTAAGCAATAAAGACCGCCTTATTCAATATCAAAACGTCGATTTTCTGACGCCCCAGCCCTATCAAAAAGTCTTGCGCATCTATGCGCGAGACATCAAAGGGAATGTCCGCTCTGTTGTCACCACCTATCATGAAAACGGCAACCCTAAGCAGTACCTGCAAGTGTTGAATGGACGGGCGCTTGGGACGTATTATGAATGGCACGAAAACGGGTGCATCCGGGTGGCTGCTTCTATCATTGGAGGATCCCCCGACGTCACGCCGGCTGCTGAAAAATCGTGGCTGTTCGATGGCATCAGCTATGCCTGGGACGAGGACGAACACTTGATCGCTGAAATCCCCTATTCCCAAGGTATTCTGGAAGGGAATGCGCGCTATTACCACTCGTCCGGCAATCCCTGGAAGCTGGTTCCCTATGTAAAAAACCAAGTCAACGGAACAGTTGAGATTTTGCGCGATGATGGGGCGCTTTTGCAGCAAATGACCTACTGCATGGGCAATCGCGAAGGGACGTGCTACCGTTACTGGGATCCTCAGCAGCTTGCCAGCCAGGAAGAATTTGTTCAAGACAAGCTGATCAATGGGCAGTATTATGACAGGCAAGGAAAAGTGATTGCCGAAATCAAAGAAGGCAATGGCTTCAAGTCAGTATTTGGAAAAGAGGGAATCAAGGAGCTTCAGCAATTCCGGGATGGTGCCATAGAAGGAGAAGTAAAGGTTTTCAATTTTGATCAGGGGCTAAAACGGATCTACCATGTTAAAAATAAAATCAAGCACGGGGAAGAGGTGGAGTACTATGACAGCGAACAGCAGCCTCCCTCTCAGCTTAAGCTTTCATTTTTCTGGCACGAGGGAAAAGTGCAGGGGCATGCCACTACATGGTACCCCAATGGGGTGATGGAAAGCCAAAAAGAGATGGCAAATAATGCCAAGCACGGCGTCTCGATGGCCTGGTACCGCGACGGCCAATTAATGATGATTGAAGAATATGACAATGGCAAACTCGTCAGGGGGGATTATTTTAGGAAAGGTGAGCGTTTGCCTTTGAGCCATGTGCAGGGGGGTAAAGGGACAGTCTCTCTGTTCGATGCAGATGGACACTTCGTACAAAAAATTCAATACGACAACGGTCGTCCGGACGTTTAGAAATGGGTGGATGTCTCCATCCGCATGGATTATCGGTCGCTATTTGTGCGATACCCGTCTTCCCGGTAGCCAAAGCCAAGGTAAAGGGAAGCCGCGGAAATAACAGTATGCAGGATGGCATCAGCAAAATTATGCGCAATGAAGCCAAAAATGGGGCGCTCTAAATAATAGTAGCCAAGCAGCGCTACCAAACCATACACAATACCGAAAATTTGGAAGAACATGCGTGAGGCCGGAATGCTTGTGATACCGCATAATAGCGCGGCGATTCCGGTACCCAAATGGATCAGGTTGTGGACGATGTTGACGTGGAAAATCCCAAGCAGCAAACCATTAGACGTGGCCTGAGGAATAAATCCAAGTAATCCGATTAGAACCATAACGGCCCCAAATACGATGGAAATCGTTTTTAACATTATTTTTCTCTTTTTGTATTGTTTTGCATTCAATTGAATATTCACATAAAATGATTCTTAATTATCATCAAGAAATACTTTTAAAAGGAGTCAGTATGTCGCAACAACAAACGGCTGATTTAGAACGAAAAAAAGCCTTAGGGCTTGCGGTTAGCCAAATTAAAAAACAGTTTGGCGACGGAGCGATCATGTGTTTTGGCAAGCATTCAATAGAAAAAGAAATCAGTGTCATTAAAACAGGCGCGCTTGCCCTCGATATTGCCCTCGGTATCGGTGGTGTTCCACGTGGGCGGGTCGTCGAAATTTATGGCCCCGAATCTTCCGGAAAGTCTACATTGGCGCTTCATATTGTGGCCAACGCCCAGCGCAATGGCGGCCTCGCTGCTTACATTGACGCGGAACACGCCTTAGATCCTGGCTATGCTAACAAAATCGGTATTAATCTGGATGATTTAATGATTTCTCAGCCGGATAGCGGAGAAGAGGCCCTTAATATCGCCGAAATGCTCGCCCGCTCGAATGCCGTCGATGTCATTGTTATCGACTCTGTCGCAGCCCTCGTTCCCAAATCGGAGCTGGAAGGAGAGATCGGAGACCAATTCATGGGATTGCAAGCCCGCATGATGTCACAGGCATTAAGAAAACTGACGGCGGCTCTTGCCAAAAGCAATACATGCGCCATTTTCATTAATCAGATCCGTGACAAGATCGGGGTCATATATGGCAGCCCTGAAACGACAACGGGCGGCCGGGCATTAAAATTCTACTCCTCCGTCAGGCTCGATATTCGCCGCACCGGGGGCATCAAAGGTCCCGATAACTCGGAAGTGGGCAACCGGGTAAAAGTGAAGGTGAGCAAGAACAAAATGGCCCCTCCTTTCCAGATCGCAGAATTCGACATTCTGTTCAATGAAGGGATTTCCCGCACGGGCTCTGCCATTGACATGGCGACCGAGTTTAACATCGTTGATAAAAAAGGAGCCTGGTTTAGCTATAAAGGACAGCGCCTGGGTCAAGGAAGAGAAGCGGTTAGGGAGGAATTCAAGAACAACCCTAAGCTTCTGGAAGAAATCGAGGGATTGATTTATCAGCATTACAAGGATAAGCGCCTCAAGCAGGATGCAGCTCCGAAAGCAACTTCTCCCGCCCCCGAGCTCGAAGAAGCGCTCGACATCTAATCCTGTAAATAGAAGATGCTGTTCATTAGCAGTATCTTCTATTCAATCACAGTGGGTGTTTATAAATTAGCAGACAATAAGGTGCTCAAAATATAACACCTTTGTCTCCTTCATCTATTCAATTTGACTGCAGTATAAATTAGATAAAATTGAAAATCATACCATTTCCCAAAAATAAAACCATAAAGTTGACTTGTCAGCGCTTCAGATTTAAAAGATCTTTTCGAAGTTGATATCTTTGAATATCAACAAGGAGAGATCTTTTAAAGATGAAGGTGAGCACAAGTCAAATTTATGATTTTAATTTCGGGAAATGGTATCACTACCGGTTTAGAGCTGCCGAAAACTATCGCAAGCAATTAAATGCATAAAAGTATTTAATCTTGAAAAAGACATTTCTCAGACATAGGCTATTTTCCCCTCCAGGAGAGTATTTATGACCCAAGATTTGCTCGA